>CAIXNB010000033.1 GCA_903920695.1 uncultured beta proteobacterium | reverse complement strand
GGCAGTGCCATGGCGTAGGCCAGACCGACGAAGGGAGCAGCCAGGAACAGGGCAACGTTCTTCACGGTTGTTGCAGCGGCGGCAGTTGCTGCTTGTGTTGGGAGGATTTCAGCGAAATCGACTGGCATTTGGCCGGCGGTGTGAAGAGTGGTTGTCATGATGGTTCTCCTTGGAAGTTCACTTGATTCAGATGATTAATCCTTTGCATAGCCCGTGCCAACTCAAAAACAAATTTTAAAATCCAATGAAATCAATAGGTTGCGATCTATTGGTGGAGCCGAATGGCAAAACTGAGTGCCAGCGGCGGCAGGTGATGTACAAAATTTTCAGGCACTTCAATTCACCGCAGAAGAAAAACCGTAACAAAATCAATGCGTTAGCGAAATGAAACGGCAAATAGATTTTTTATGCAGCAGATAATTCGGCAATCCAGTCCAGCCCCCAGCCATGACCCATAAACTGATGACACTCGAAGCCGCCGTGCGGCTTTACACCCACGACGGCATGCAGTACGCCAGTGGCGCCGCGCTGCCGGTCGGCTCGGATGCCGTCGTCTTTGGCCGCGAGTTGCTGCGCCAGCAGCGTCGGCACCTGCATGCCATCTTCCACTGCAACACGCAGCAGCTCAACCTGCTGGCCGCTGCCGGTGCCGTCGATGTCGCTGAGTGCGGCTTTACCGGCCTTGAAGGTTTTGGCTTTGCCAACGGCTTGCGCCGCGTTGTCGAGAGCGGCGCCATGCGGCTGGAGGACTATTCCAATCTGACCCTGCCGCTGCGCCTGCTCGGGGGCGCCTTCAACTGGCCGTTTGTACCGACCACCTCGAACATCGGCTCTGACCTGCAGCACCTGAGCACCCTGACCGACGAGGGCTATCCGGCGCAGTGCAAGATACCCGAGGTGATCGATCCCTTCAGCGGCCGCATCGTCGGCGCCCTGTCACCCCTGCGCCCCGAGTTGGCGGCGATTCACGTGACGATGGCCGATATTGAGGGCAACGCCATCATGCTTGGCACTGAATGGAGCCGCTTTGAACTCTCACGCGCAGCGCAAAAAGTGGTGCTGCTGGCCGACCACATCGTTGACGGAGCTTGCATCCGCCAGTACCCGAACCTGGTGCGCATCCCCGGCCTCTTGGTGGAGGCGGTTGTCTACTGGCCGTTCACAGCCTGGCCACAAGCCTCCTGCGCTGTGCACGACAGCGACGACGCGCACATGAAGGCCATGAACCAGGCGCTGGCGACGCCCGAAGGCACTGCGCGCTACCTCGAAGAATTCGTGTATTCCTGGCGCAACCGTGATGAGTATCTGGACCTCATCGGACGCGAATTGATTGCGCAACTGCGCGCCGGTCCCACCGCCTTTCTGCTCGACCCCTACCGGCAGTGGATCCTGCCCGATGCGCAAATCGATGCGCTGACTGCCGCCGGAGCGAATGCATGAATTACACGCAGCAGGAGATGATGGCGATTGCCACCGGGCGCGAGATTCGTGATGGCGAACTGGCGATCTTCGGCGTCGGGTTGTCGATGCTGGCCGGCTACTTTGCCCAGGCCTGCCACGCGCCACGCGTGCGTGCCATGACCGAAGGCGGCATCTACGGTTCAACGCCAATCGGCGGTCTGCCCTGGGGCATCGAGTGCAACCGCATCTCGGCCAATGCCACCAGCTTTACCAATGGTCTTGATGCGCTCGGTTTCATGGTGGCCAGCGGGCGCTGCGATGTCGGCATCATCGGCGCCGCGCAAGTTGACAAGTTTGGCAACGTCAACACCACCGGCATCTGGAGCGACCCTGATCGCAAGCACCTGGAGCCACCGAAAACGCGCCTGACCGGCAGCGGCGGCGCCAATGACATTGCCTGCGGCGCCAAGCGCGTTGTCATCATGGCCACGCACGAGAAGAAGCGTTTTGCCGAGCGCGTCGATTACATCTCCTCGCCCGGTTACCTGGAAGGCGGCGCAGCGCGCGAGCGCTACGGTTTTGTCGGCAGTGGCCCTTGCGCCATCGTCACCACGCTGGGCATTCTGCGCCCGCACCCGCAGAGCAAGGAATTCCTGCTCGATGGCTGGTTTGCGTTTTCCAGCCCCGAGCAAATCCGCGCCCAGACCGGCTGGGACCTGCGCGTGTCGGCACATGCGTGCGTGGTGCCGGAGCCAAGCGAGGTGGAGCTTGCCGCGCTGCGCCGGGTTGATCAGACCGGCATGCTGCGGCGCGGCTGACTTCGCGTGATCGGGCTTTCTGCCCGATTCCTCAGGCAAAGGTCAGATCACCCGCGCCATGGCCTTGGCCGGATTGATCAGCACGCGCCGGCCATCGGCTGATTTGTCAGCGGTTTCACGGATGATGGCGATCACCTCAGTGGGCTTGAGCGAAGGTTTCGCCGCCAGCAGCTTGGCGGCCAGGTTGGCGACGTTCGGTGAAGCCATCGAGGTGCCCGATAGCGCCACGCGCGCGCCGCCGGGGATGTAGCTGTCAACCTGGTAGCCGTTGGCATGCACGACAACCGTCGGTCCATAGCTGGTGAACGGCGCCTCGTCGCCGGCCTTGTCCACGGCACCGACGGTCAGCAGATTCGGCAAGACAATGCTCGACGGGATGAACTCACCAAAACTTGAGTCCGAATTGCTGTTGCCGGCAGCCGTGATGAACAGAATGCCGGGTGCGCTGGCAAAGGCGCGTTGCAAGGCCTTCTTTTCAATCTCGAAATAGGCGCGCGCGATCTTTTCGCGCTCTTGCGTGGTCTTGCCGATGCCGCACTTTTCCAATGCTTCCTCGCCATCTTTCACACTCCCGCCCCAACTCATGTTGACCACCCGCACCTGCTGGCGTTTGAAGAAATCGACATAGGCCTGGTGCGCCTTGGCACCGCGCTGCGCCAGTTCCTGGCTCGGGCAGGGATCGGGTTGCAGCTTGTAGTCGAAGCTGAGCCGCCCCGTTACCAGGCGCGCCCATGGGTTGTCCTTGAGCGTGATCCCGGCCACATGGGTGCCGTGCACATAGTTGCCGCTGAAACCCAGTTGCTCCATCGCGGGTTTGAATTCCTCGGGCTTGAGCGTGGACATGAAGTTCTTCACTTCGCTGGCCTGCGGGCTGTCAATGTTCGCGACCAGGTCCGAGAAACCCTTGGTGCGCGCCAGCATTTCCGGCATCTTGGCCTGCATGGCGGCAGGCACGGGAATCAGCTCACCGCTGCTCGGTCGCGAGGCCACGTCAAAGGCAATCAAAGCCGGCTGACCCTTGCTGTTGCGCACGATCTGCCCGGGGAATAGCTGGGTATCAACACCGCTGTCCCAGACCGCCACATTGACGATTCTGTAGGGCCCACTCGCTGACAACTTGACCTCACGCGCCGCCCAGATATCGGCTTTCTCGACCCGGTGCTGGTCCAGATAAGCGCTGAAAGTGCTGACCAGGGTCTGCTTCAGCGGCACAGCCGTTTCCAGCGCGTAGCGGGCATTGATCAGCCCGGGTGTGAAGTCCGAGCTGAGCGCGCCGGTCTTGCTGAGTGTGGCTTGCAGGAGTTCCTGCACACCGCCCAGAATGCGGCCTTCGCCGATCATTTCAGCGCTGGCCTTGTAGCTCTTGACATCGTTGGCGATGACCTCGAAAGGCATGGCATCGAGTTGCTGGCGGATGTTCTTGGCGACCAATTCGAAGTAGGCTGGCGTATTGATTTGGCCGCTTTGCTTCGCGGCCGCCACCATGGCGCGCAGGCGCAAACCCGAGAGCAGTTTGTCAGCCGGTTTTTCCTCCAGCGCGCGCACGGCGTCGGCACCGGCGAGCGCGGCGTCGTAGTTGCCGGCGAGAAAGTCGAGTTGCACCAGGCTGTTGAGAAATTGGCGCTGCGACGATTTGTCGGCGATCTCAAAGCGCTGCAGTACCGATTCCATGTCGGAGCGCACCGGCTGGATGACGCGCTTAAACGTTGATTTGTCGCGCACCACGCGTTCCAGCGGCTCGGCAATGCGGTAGCTGAAGCGCGGAATATCGGCTTCCTTTTCGATGCGCTGCTTGTCGGCGGCCCAGGCGCTTGTGCTCAGCGCAAGCACCAGGGCCACGGTGGCACGCCGCCATAAGGGGTGAAGGTGATGCATGCAAGAACTCCTTGAGTTGACTGGGTGCGATCAGAACTGCCGCGCCGATGGCGGACTCTACCGCAATATTGCAGTGGCCGATGATCGCGCCGGGTGCCCGGCGACACGCTATATTTGCAGCCTCAGACCTCAATCAATGGGGCACGACCCGATCACAGCACCGAAGCGGGTCGGCGGTACAACCCGACAAACGGAGACAAGACAATGAAGAGAATCGGTTTGGCATGCTGGATGGTGTTTGCCGTGTTGGCGTGCGGCTGCGGCAAGAACCCCGGTGTTGGCGGCGCGGCGGACGATGCCACGCCGGTGACGCTCAAGGCGAACGACCAGTTTGCCCAGTTGCTTAAGCTCGACGACCGGCAGGACTTCGAGGACGCCAAGCGCGGTTTCATTGCGCGCCCCACGGGCCAGATCCTTGGCGCGGACGGCAGCATCCTGCTGGACTTCGACGCCTACAAGTTTGTTGAAGGCAAAGCGCCGCCCACCGTGAATCCGAGCCTGTGGCGTCATGCCCTGCTCAATGCTCAGATTGGTTTGTTCAAGGTGACGGACGGCATTTACCAGGTGCGCGGTTTTGATATTGCGAACATGACGCTGGTCGAGGGCAAGACCGGCTGGATCGTGGTTGACACGCTGACGGCGCGTGAGAGTGCGGCAGCGGCGTTGGCGTTTGCGCGCAAGCACCTGGGCGATAAGCCGGTGACGGCGGTGGTTTTCACGCACAGCCACATCGACCACTTTGGTGGCGCACTCGGTGTGATCACACCGCAGGAAGTGGCGCAGCGCAAGGTGCCAGTGGTGGCCTCGATCGGCTTCATGGAAGAGGCGACCAGCGAGAACGTGATGGTCGGAACGGCGATGGGGCGGCGCTCGGTCTACCAGTTCGGGCGTGATCTGGAGCGCTCGCCGAAAGGCAATGTCGATACCGGCCTGGGCAAGAGCGTGGTCTATGGCACCTTCGGCATCCTGGCGCCGACACAGATCATCAGTCAGCCAACGCAGGAACTCGTGCTCGACGGCGTGCGCTTCGTCTTTCACAACGTGCCGGGCGCCGAGGCGCCGGCTGAGCTGACTTTTTCCATTCCCGACAAGAAGGCCTATGGCGGCGCCGAAAACCTGTCGCAGACCATGCACAACCTGTTGCCGGTGCGCGGTGCCAAGGTGCGCGACTCGCTGCGCTGGGCCGAGTACATGCAGCAGGCGCTCGACCAGTTGGGTGACGCCGACATCTACTTCGGTCAGCACAACTGGCCGATCTGGGGCAATGCGCGCATCGCCGATTTCATTGCCAAGCACCGCGACGTCTACAAGTACACGCACGACCAGGCGGTGCGCCTGATCAATGCCGGCTACACGCCGCGCGAGATCGCCGACGCGGTGAAGCTGCCGAAGTCGCTCGGTGAGCACTTCGGCGCGCGCGGCTACTACGGTGACCTGCGCCACAACGTCAAGGCGGTCTACCAGTTCTACATGGGCGCCTACGACGGCAACCCGGCCAACCTCGACCCGCTGCCGCCGCAGGAATCGGCCAAGCGCTACCTGGAGTTGATGGGCGGCGTCGACAAGGTGGTGGCGGCAGCGCAGGCGGCCTACGACAAGGGCGAGTACCGCTGGGCCGCTGAACTGCTGAACCAGGCCGTCTTTGGTCAGCCGGATCACAAGGGTGCCAAGGAACTGCTGGCGCGCACCTATGAGCAAATGGGCTATGGCTCGGAAGCCGCGACCTGGCGCAACAGTTATCTGACGGCAGCGGCTGAGTTGCGCAACGGCCCGCCAAAGAAAGGCGTGGACCGTGCAGGCTTCATCGAAATGCTGGCCCAGACGCCGATTGAGCGTTTCCTTGAAGCGATGGCGGCCGGGCTTGACGGTCCGGCGGCTGAGGGCAAAAACCTCAAGATCAATCTGGTACTGTCCGACACGCAGGAATCCTTTGTGCTGTGGATCGAGAATGCCGTCCTGCATTTCAAGAAGGCGCCAGCCGCGAGCGATGCCAACGCCACCCTGACGCTGACGAAACCGATCTTCATCAAGATGATGGCCGGCACAGCGGGCGTCAAGGACACGCTGCTGAGCGACGACCTCAAGGTGGGCGGCAGCAAGATTGACCTGATTCGCTTCTTCACGCTGATCGACAAGGCACCGGGTACTTTTGCCATTGTGACCAAGTAAGTACGCGAGGCAGGCAGCAGCTCCCGAATCGGCTTCAGGGCCGGGGGCGAGCGCCGGCAAATCGAAGGCTACAACAGGCTTTGCTGCTCCGGCGCTGCCGGCTTGGCCTTTTTCCCCTTGGTTACCAATACGGACCGTGCCCAGTCCAGCGCATGGCGCTGTTCCCAAAACGGGCGCATCGCGCGCACATACATCCATGCCTCGTATTTGCCGCCAATGGCGATTCCGATGTCAGAGTCTGGTTTGACGGGTTTTGGCGCGGCCGCAAGCAGCATTTTCATCGCAGCGGGGTAATCCTTGGCTGCTTGCTTCAAGTCCTGCTCGATGCCATCGGACTTTTCCAGGGCAAATGCCGCCAGCAGCGCATTGAGCTGCAAGCTGGGTTGCATATCACCTGGATAACGAAGACTGAGCGCGATCACATCGTCCCAGCGCGCAAGCCGCACCAAGGCATTGGAAAGGTCAGCGCGCAAGCCATGGTTGTCGCCGGGGTTGAGCTCGAAAACCAACCAGCTTGCAAGCTCCACGAAACGCTGCGCTTTGCGTGCGTTGTGTGCGCCAGCCTCGCTGCAGATGAATGCCAAGTGCGCCAGCGGGCGCAGCGCCGATCTGTTTTCCCAGACGACCCAATGGCATTGCACCGGTTGGCCATCGGCGCTCGCAAGGGTTAGCCGCAGTTGTTCAACGGCGCGTTCGGCCATGGGCAAGAGCAGTCGTTCCTGGACTCCCGCTGCATGGACCGTGTCCACCGCCATCACCAGATCGTCCAGCACATCAAAGCTCAACCACAGGCTCGGGTTGGCTTGCAGCAAGTCGAGCCACTGTGCCGCCGAGTCCCATACCGAGTCGTCACCATGTTGCACACCGGTTAGATTCGGCTTGATTTGTGGAAAAGCCTTTCTCCACGCTGCTTCAAGCTTGCGCAATTTGGCATCGGGCACAAAGGCACCAGCCACCTGCTGTGTTTGCCCGGCTTCATCCTTTTCCAAGAACAGGTCGAAATGATGACGCTCGGTCGGCACTGGCGCAGCCAGAAACAAGTCGTGCAGCCGCTGCCAATGGGCATTTGTGTTCTTCGTGGCTTTTATCATTCCGCTATCGGGATCTTCGGCAATGTCGCGCAGCGCTTCAATCAGTTTTTCCAGCGCTGGATCGCGTTGCTTGCCCAGGAATGCAGCCCACCATTGGGCACGGCCTTGCGCCTCCGTGGTTCGTCCTTCGCTCAAGAGCGTTGTCACTTCCAGAAAGCTCAGTGCCGGATCGTTCGGGTTCAAATCACGCGCGCCTTTGAACGCTTGCCAGGCCGCCGCATGATCGCCACGGTCGGCCAGCATGGTGGTGCGCCGTTGCAAGGCGTCGCTGCGCAGCACCCGGTCGCCGGACTGCAAGATGGTCTCGATCAGTGCCTCTCGCTTGGCATTGCGGCCCAGATTCAACCAGACGTCCATCAACAAGTTGAACAGTGGGGCCAGGCGCGCGCGCAATGCGACTCCGCCGGCAAAGAACGGCTCCAACAGCGCGGCCGCACGAACCTCCTGGCCTTCTCTCATCCATTGATAAGCCGTATCGGCAACTGCGTCGATGCTGGCTTTGCTAGCGGCAACGTTCGCCAGTTTCGATTTCGGATAGGCGTCGAGCACGTAGCGCAGAAAATTCAGTCGTCCGAATAGCGGGGGCATGGTCTGGTTGCCACAGCAGTGCTTGAACTTCTTCCCAGAGCCAC
The DNA here is from genome assembly GCA_903920695.1 of uncultured beta proteobacterium. Lineage (GTDB taxonomy): Bacteria > Pseudomonadota > Gammaproteobacteria > Burkholderiales > Burkholderiaceae_C > Rhodoferax. Next base: position 116,806 of record CAIXNB010000033.1, on the reverse strand, counting down.
AATCGCAGGCATCATTTCGCCCTGGCTTGACCTGAGCCGCAGCTTGCAGACCGAGTGCCGGCAAGGGGAAGTCGGCATGCAGACTTTTGGCCACCAGCCCCAAGAACCCATTGATTTCCTGTGGATCATCGGGGATTTTTCTGAGCAGGGTCGGAAATAATTTCGGGACCGCCAGTCGGACCCATGCCATGAAGTCAGACAGGGAAATGTTTGCATAAGCTTGCTTGCCGGCAAGCCGCAAGAAACCGCTCAGTTGTCGCTCAAATTCAGGGGAAAGCGTCATATGGGCTCCAGCTTTGTTTGACTGAATGATAAGGTCAGAAGTGACGACGATCGCCGTGCTGCTGGCTGCGTCCGATGTATCCTTGCGGGTCCGGCGCACGAGTACTCCGATACCTCTGTGTCGGAGTACTGGCCCGTTTCTGTTAATCCGGAGCAAGACCCCATGAACGACATCACTACCCTGCGCCGCGTGCTGCGCGACTGCCGCACCATTGCCGTGGTCGGCCTGTCGGCCGAATGGCACCGCCCGAGTTACTTCGCCGCCAAGTACATGCAGGCGCACGGCTATCGCATCGTTCCCGTGAATCCGAAGTACCCGACGATCCTGGGTGAAACCAGTTACCCCGATTTGAAATCGATTCCGTTCCCGGTCGATCTGGTTGATGTCTTTCGCAAGCCCGAGGATTGCCTGCCGATTGCGCAGGACGCGGTCGCCATCGGCGCCAAGGCGCTGTGGTTGCAAATCGGCGTCATCAACGCTGAGGCGGCGCGCATCGCCGAAGCGGGTGGCCTCACGGTGGTGATGGACCGCTGCGTCAAGATCGAATACGCGCGCCTCTTTGGCGGCCTGGGCTGGATGGGCGTTAACACCGGCGTCATCTCGGCACGCCGTCCAATCTAAAAAAGAGACCCATCATGAGCGACCATCAATTTGGCTTTGACACCCTGAGCCTGCACGCCGGGCAGATACCGGACGCCGCCACCGGCAGCCGCGCCGTGCCGATCTACCAGACCTCGGCCTATGTCTTCGACAGCCCCGAGCACGCCGCCAGCCTGTTCAATCTGCAGACCTTTGGCAACGTCTACTCGCGCCTGTCGAACCCGACCGTCGCCGTGTTCGAGGAGCGCATTGCGGCGCTCGAAGGCGGGCGTGCCGCCGTGGCGACGGCCAGCGGCATGTCGGCGCAGATGATTGCGCTGCTCAATATCGTCGAGGCCGGTGACGAGATCGTCGCGGCGCGCACGCTCTACGGCGGCACGCATACGCAGCTCGATGTCAATTTTCGCAAGCTCGGCATCAACACGGTGTTTGTCGATTCCGACGCGCCGGAAAACTTCGCGCGTGCCATCACACCCAAAACGAAAGCGCTCTACGCCGAGACGCTTGGCAACCCCTCGCTCAATGTTCTCGACATCGAACGCGTCGCGACGATTGCCAACGCCGCCGGTCTGCCGCTGTTTGTCGACAACACCTTTGCCTCGCCCTATCTGTGCCGGCCTTTTGAATACGGCGCTGCCATCGTCGTGCATTCGGCCACCAAGTTTCTCGGCGGGCACGGCACCACCATGGGCGGCGTGGTTGTCGAATCCGGCAAGTTCCCCTGGGGCAACGGCCATTTTCCGGGCATGACCGAGCCTTCGCGCGGTTACCACGGCGTGCGCTTCTTCGAGACCTTTGGCGACTTCGGCTTCACCGCCAAGTGCCGCATGGAGGGCTTGCGCACCTTTGGCCCGGCGCTCTCGCCGTTCAACGCTTTCCTGCTGCTGCAAGGTGTTGAAACCCTGTCGCTGCGCATGGACCGGCACTGCGCCAACGCGCTGGCCGTTGCGAACTACCTCCAGACGCATCCGAAGGTGGCCTGGGTCAACTATCCCGGACTGGTGTCAAGCCACTACCACGCGCTGGCGCAGAAGTACCTGCCGCGCGGCGCCGGTGCCGTGCTCTCGTTTGGCATCAAGGGTGGTGCGGCGGCGGGCCAGAAGTTCATTGACAGCGTGCAGTTCCTCTCGCATGTGGCCAATATTGGCGACGCCAAAACGCTGGTGATCCACCCGGCCTCGACCACACACCGCCAGATGGACGAAGCGCAGCAGATCGCCGCCGGCGTGCCGCCCGACCTGATCCGGCTTTCGGTTGGCCTTGAGACGCTCGATGACATCCTGTGGGACATCGAACAAAGCCTGGCGCGGGCGACGCAGTAAGGGCGGTCGCAGCGGCCGCCAGGCATTGGCGGGTTCATGTGAACTGCGGTTGCCGCAATGGGCCGACCCATAGGTTTGGCTTATGTCACATCTCCGAAAACGGTATTACGACTTTTGCGAAGCCACTCCTAGAATCGGCCCACTCGATCGATGGACCGACTTTCCGCAATGCTGTTCAGGCGCTGCGGGGCGGCACTTTCCTCCGGAAAACCCAAGGACATGGACCTCTCATGAACAGTTTGAAGACCCAGCGCAATAGCGTCGCCGCGGCGCACTTGGCGCGGCTACCGGTAGCAGCAGTTTCCGGTCGTATCCGGGGTGCGTTGTGATGGTGGGCGCGGCAATCGCTTCTGGACAGGGCTTGCAAGACACGCTGTTGGCTTTTGGTCTGGACCTGTCCCGGGCCTGTTTGATCGATGGTCAATGGACGGCCGGCGAAGGGCGCACGGTTTCTGTGCTCGACAAGTTTCAACTCTCCGAGTTCGCCGCCATGGGCGCTGCCAGTGCGGACCAGGTGCACGCCACGGTGAACGCAGCGCACGCTGCCTTCAAGGCCGACGCGCTCAGTGCCTACGAGCGCGGTGCGGTGCTGGACCGCGCCGCTGTGCTGATTGAACAGCGTGCTGCTGCCTTTGTCCGCACCATGAAGCAGGAGGCCGGCTTCACCGAGCAGGACGCGGCGGGCGAAGTTCGCCGTTGCGCCCAGACGCTCAAGCTCTCGGCCGAGGAGGCGCGGCGCCTGGTTGGCGAAGTGGTGCCGCTCGACGGCGCGCCGCAGCAGGCGGGCCGCTTTGGTTTCACGGTGCGCGTGCCGCTCGGCGTGGTGGCGGCGATCACGCCCTTCAACTCCCCGCTCAATACCGTCACGCACAAGATCGGTCCCGCTTTTGCCGCCGGCAACACGGTTGTGCTCAAGCCGTCGACCCACACGCCGTTCACCGCCATGCTGCTGGTCAAGGCCTTGCTGGATGCCGGCATGCCGCGCGCCTACCTGTCGCTGCTGCACGGCAGCGCCGAGGTGGTCGATGTCTTGCTGGATGAGCCGCGTGTGCGCTTCTTCGCCTTCACCGGCAGCACCGAGGTTGGACGCAAGATCCAGAAGGCAGCCGGACTGCGCCGCACGCAGATGGAACTGGGCTCGATCGCCTTCACCATCGTCTGCGCTGACGCCGATCTCGACCACGCGCTGCCGCGCATTGTCAACGCGGGCTATCGCAAGGCGGGCCAGGTCTGCACCTCAATCCAGTTGCTGCTGGTGCAGCAGGAGCGTGTTGCCGAAGTGCAGCAGCGGCTCACGGCGCTGGTGCAGGCCCTGCCCTTTGGCGACCCGGACGATCCGGCCACCGTCGTTGGTCCGGTCATCAGCGAGAGCGAGGCCATCCGCATCGACGCCTGGATCGACGAGGCGCTGGCCTGCGGTGCCAAACGGCTGGTCGGGGGTGCGCGCCGTGGCGCCGTTGTGCCGCCAACCTTGATGACCTCGATTGACAACATGTCCAAGCTCGGTTGCAAGGAAATCTTCGGTCCCGTCATGTGCATCGTGCCGTTTGTGCACCTGGACGACGCCATCGAGCGCGTCAACGCGACGCCTTATGGCCTGGCGGCCGGTCTTTTTACCAACCAGCTCAGCCAGGCGCTGCGTGCGGCCAAGCGGCTCGAAGTCGGTGGCGTGCACATCAATGAAACATCGAGTGCGCGCGTCGACCTGATGCCCTACGGCGGCTCCAAGGACAGCGGCTTTGGCCGCGAGGGTCCGCGCTATGCCGTGCACGAGATGACCGAAGAGCGCATCGTGACCATTACGTCGATCTGAGAACCTCAGGAGAAGAAGCAGCCCATGGCCAAGATCAAAGGCGGCGAACTGATCGCCGAATACCTTGTCAAGCAGAAAGTGCCCTTCGTGTTCGGCATCTGCGGACACGGCAATGTCGGCATCCTCGACGCCCTGCACCAGGTGCGCGACAAGATCACGATGATTTCGCCACGCCACGAGCAGTGCGCCGGCCACATGGCCGATGCCTATTTCCGCGTCAAGCACAGCCCGGTCGCCACGCTCACCTCAACCGGTCCGGGCTCGGCCAATCTGGTGATGTCGCTGGCCACGGCGCTGTCGGATTCGTCGGCCTTTCTCGCGATCACGGCCAATGTGCCGACCTCGCAGGCGAACCGCGGCCCGTTTCAGGAAATCTACAAGCACAACCAGTCTGACTTTCCGTCCGTGCTGCGGCCGGTGGTAAAGCGCAGCTTCCAGCCGACGCGGGTTGACATGCTGCCGCTGGCGCTGCGCCAGGCCTTCGACACCATGGTCACGGGCCGCCCCGGCCCGGTCAACATCGACATTCCATACAATGTGTTCCAGGAGGAAGACGATGTGGAAGTGCCGGCGCTGTCGCACGTGCACGGCGCGCACCGACCGGGCGCCTCCAATGCCGATGTCGCTGCAGCGCTGGCGCTGTTGACGGCCTCAAAGCGGCCGGTCTTCTTCATCGGCCACGGCGTCACGCTGGCCGAGGCCGGTCCCGAAATCACGGCCTTGTCGCAGCGCTATGGCATTCCCGTCATCACCTCGCCCAACGCCATGGGCTGCGTGCCAGCCGAAGATGCGCTCACGCTCGGCTTCATCGGCCGCAACGGTGCCTATCCGGCCAATCAGGCCGGGCGCCATGCGGACCTGGTGATCACCATTGGCACGCGTTTTGACGACCGCTCCTCGTCAACCTGGCAACCCGGTTACTCCTGGAATTTCCCCGACACCCAACTCATTCACGTGGACATCGATCCGCAGGAGCTCGGCCGCAATTACCCGCCGACACTGGGCATCATTGCCGACGCCAAGGTGTTCACGGCGCAGTTGCTCGCCGCTGCCACGTCCGCTGGCGAACTTGACGCTGCGCGCTTTGGCGCCTGGCGTGAGCAGGTCGCTGGCTGGCAGGCCGAGTGGGAAGCGTTCGTGCGCCCGCATTTCAGTGAGGTGACGACGCCGATCCGTCCCGAGTACGTGGTCGCGGCGGTGCAGGATGTGTTGCCCGACGATGCCATTCTGGCGCTCGACTCGGGCGTGCACCACAACTGGTTCATGCAGTTCTGGAAGCCGCGTCGCGCGCAAAGCATGCTCAACAGCTGGGGCTACTCGTCGATGGGCTTCGGTGTCTGCGGCGTGCTCGGCGCGCAACTGGCGGCGCCGGAGCGCCCCTGCATTGCCGTCGTGGGTGATGGCGGCTTCATGATGGCGCCCTATGTCGTTGCCACGGCGGTCGAATACAAGCTACCCTGCATCTGGGTGATCTGGAACAACTTCGCCTGGGGTGCGATCCGCGATCTCCAGTACGGCCTGTTCGAGGGACGTGAATTCGGCACCGCCTTCTACAAGGGCGCGCAAGGGCCCGGCGGCGAACGCTACAACCCCGATTTCGCGGCGCTGGCGCGCGCCTGCGGTGCTGATGGCGTGACAGTCAAACGCAGCGAAGACCTGCGCGCCGCCCTGTTCCAGGCGATCAAGGCCAAGCGCCCCTGTGTCATCGATGTGCACGTCGATGCCGAAGTCCGGCCGCCGTCCACTGGCACATGGCAACTGCCGCCGATTCCGTTCAAGGAACCGGTATTTGGCAAACCCTATCGCCCCTGATTTTTCCCGGTATTTCAATTCATAAAAGGAGACGACATGTTTAAGCAAGCTCGACTGAAACACATCACACGCCGGCTCGTGCTGGCGCTCGGCGCCGGCCTGGCCATCGGCGGCGGCGCCCTGGCGCAGGAGACCGGGCCGGTGCGCATCGGCCTGATTTATTCGAAGCAGGGGCCGGGCGCCTCGATTGGCGAATTTCTGCAGCGCGGCAGCGAGCTGGCGGTGGAGCAGGCCGACAAGAAGGTGCTCGGACGCCCGATCGAGCTGGTCTGGCTCGACGAGCCCAATCCCCAGGTCTCGCAGCAGAACATGCAGAAGCTGATTGATGAGAACAAGGTTGTCGCCGTTGTCGGCGGCAACTACAGCTCTTCGGCACTGGCCATGATGAGTGTGGCCAATCGTTCCAAGGTGCCCTTGATCCTGACCGGCGCCGCCGCCAGCGAGATCACCGGCAAGAACTGCAGCCGTTACACCTTCCGCACCCAGGCCACGGTGCCGGTACAGATGCGCGGTCTGATGCCCTATGTGGCGCAGCTCGGCAAAAAGGTCTACTTCCTGACGCCGTCCTACGCCTTCGGTCAGGACATCCTGCGTTCCTCGCGCGCCCTGCTCAAGGAAGTCGGCGCCACCGAAGTCGGTGTTGACGAAGTGCCGTTGAACACGGCTGACTACAGCTCCTACATTCTCAAGATCCGTCAGGCCAAGCCCGATGTCGTGGTCGGCGGTCTGGTCGGTGGTGACTTCTCGAACTTCCTCAAGCAGTGGAACGAGATCGGCATGAAGGGCAAGATTCCCTACGTCGCCGTTGCCGTGACCGATACCGATTTCTGGGACGTCGGCCCAGAGGCATCGACCGGCATCTTCATCAAGCCCTGGTATTACAACAACCCGAAGAACACGGCGCAGGAGAAGAAGTTCACGGCTGACTTCATGAAGAAGTATGGCCGTCCGCCGTCGGACAAATCCTGGTCCGGCTGGATCGGCATGCGCTCGCTGCTCGAATCGATCACCGCCGCCAAGTCGACCGACCCGAAAGCCATTGTGACGGCGCTCGAAAAGTGGAAGAACACGGAAGGCGAGTTCCCGTATTACCTGCGTGACTGGGATCACCAGTTGGTGCGCCCGGCCGTGATCGTGCAGATCAAGAAGCAGATCACCGATAAATACGACTACTTCGACGTGCTCAAGCTGACCTCCGATTCCGAAGCCGAAACTGCCAAAGCTTTTGGCAACAAGGAAGAAATCGGCTGCACCCTGCCGCCGCTCTAAGCGGCCAAGCCTGACACGCAGACACACGCCACGATCATGCTCGGTACCCTCATCTCACAAACTGCCAACGGCCTGGTGTTGGGCTTCGTCTACGTGCTGATCGCCGTGGGCCTGTCCATCACCTTCGGGCTGCTGGGCATCATCAACTTTGCGCACGGCGCGTTCTTCGCGCTCGGCGCGTACGCGGCCTATCAGTTGGTGCAGATGTTCGGCTGGCCGGCGGTGATCTTTGCGCCGCTGCTGGTTGGTGTCGTGGGCATGGTGGTGGAAGTCCTGCTGATCCGGCGACTCTACGGCAAGGAGCCGCTGCTGAGCCTGATCGTGACCTTCGCGCTCTCGCTGCTGATCGAGGCGCTGATCCGTTTCTTCTGGGGCGCCGACGGCAAGCCCTTCAATGCGCCGCCGCTATTTTCCGGCGTGGTTGAAATCGGCCCGCTTCTGATCACCAACTACCGTGTCGCGGTGCTGGTGGCAACTTCGGTCTCGTTGCTGGCGCTCTGGGTTTTCTTGTCCTACACGCCTTACGGCCGCATCCTGCGTGCCGGCAGTCGTGACCCGGAGATGGTGGAGATGCTGGGCATCAATTTGCAACGCGTGCAGACGGCGGTCTTCGGTCTGGGCTGCGCCCTGGCGGCGTTGGCGGGCATGCTGGCCGCACCGCTGTGGGCGGTCTCGCCGTCGATGGCGGCCAACGCCATCATGCCGGCTTTTGTGGTGGTCGCAATCGGCGGCCTGGGCTCCTTTGGCGGCGCGGTGGTGGCCGGTCTGGCCGTCGGTGTCGTGATGTCGCTGACGATCCAGTTCAAGCCGGACGCGGCTGCGGCGTCGATGTATGCGTTCATGTTTCTGGTCATGTTGCTGCGCCCGCGCGGTCTGTTTGGTGAACGCTGGGAGCGCTTCGAATGAGGTCTACACGTCCCTGGGAGCATCCCATTCTGGTGATCGGCGCGATGCTGGTCGGCATCTCCGCGCTGGCCTACGCGCTGGGCATGCCGATGAACCGCATCACGCAGATCGCCATCTACACGCTGTATGGCGGCGGCGTCAATTTCCTGATCGGCTACCTCGGACTGGTGCCCTTCGGCGCCTCCTTTTTCTTCGGCTGCGCCAGCTACGCGGTGGCCATCGGTGCTGGCTACTATTCGAGCGGCAACGAGATCCAACTGGTGCTGCTGGCGCTGGTGTTCTCGGCGCTGCTGGCGCTGGTCGTTGGCGCGGTCATCCTGCGCCGGCGCGGCCTCTATTTTTCGCTGCTGACGCTGGCCTGCTCGCAGATCGCGTTCGAGATCGCCTTCAAGTGGACCGACGTGACCGGCGGCGAGAACGGGCTGCAGAACGTGCCGCGACCGCTGTTCAGTTCGGCGCTCTCGTTTCATATCTTCACCGTAGTCGTGGTGCTGGCCATTCTGTGGGGTCTGTGGCGTCTGGCGCATGCGCCGTTCGGCCGCGTCATGCAGGCGCTGCGCGACAACGAGCAGCGCGTCACGAGCCTGGGTTACAACACCTACCTGGTCAAGCTGATTGCGCTGGTGGTGGCCGGCGCTGTCATCGGCGTTGCCGGTGGCCTGATGTCGCTGCTGCTGCAAGGCGCCTATGCCAACAACCTGAGCTGGCAGCATGCCGGCGACGCCGTGCTGATGACGGCACTCGGCGGCGTGCACCATTTCCTGGGGCCGCTGTGGGGCGCCATCACCTTCATCGTGCTGGAAGACCGCCTGAGCGCCTTCACCGAGAACTGGTGGCTGTTCTTTGCGCCCATCATCATCCTGTTCGCGCTGCTCTCACCCGAAGGCATGCAAGGCATTGTGCAGCGCCTGCTGCGGCGCGACCGCTGGACGCTCACGCGCACCGGCATCCCGGCGCGGCCTGAGCACATCACGGCCTACCAGTCGTCGTCCACGGCCAGTACCGACAACGCGCCGATCCTGTCGATCAAGGGCTTGAGCAAGCGCTTTGGCTCGATCGTGACGCAGCACAACATCTCGCTCGATGTGCAGCGCAATCAGTTGCACAGTTTCATCGGCCCGAACGGTGCCGGCAAGACCACGTTTTTTAATCTGCTGACCGGCCTGCTTGAGGCTGACGGCGGCCAGATCGTGTTCGACGGCAAGGACATCGGCAAGTTGCCGGCCTACCAGCGCGCCCGGCTCGGCGTGGCGCGCTCGTTCCAGATTCTGAGCGTGTTTCCCAATCTCACGGCGTTCGAGAACGTGCGCATTGCGGTGCAGGGCGCCAGCGGCCAGTGGGGCGGCTTCTGGCGCGACGCCCATGACAACGCAACGGACAACGCCCGCGTCTGGTCGCTGCTCGACGCCGTTGGCCTGGCCGATCGGGCCGGCGAACTGTGCGTCTCGCTGGCGCACGGAGAAAAGCGTTTGCTGGAGATCGCGGTCTCGCTCGGCACCGACGCCAAGCTGCTGCTGCTCGACGAGCCGCTGGCCGGTCTGGCCGAGTCCGACCGCCAGGTCGTCAGTGCGTTGATCCAGCGCCTGGCGAAGTCGCATGCGGTGCTGCTGATCGAACACGACATCGACCGCGTGCTGGCTCTGTCGGATCGCATCACCGTGCTGCACCAGGGCCGCCTGATTGCCGATGGCAAGCCGGCCGATGTGGCACGCGACCCGCAGGTCATCAGCGCCTATCTCGGCAAGGGCGCGCACGACGCGCCGGCGCTGCCGAGCGGCGTTATCCCGATCAGCAGCGCGCGCCGCACGGCGCCGGCGCCAGCCCCCAAAGTGCCTTTGCTGCAACTCGAAGCGGTGTCGGCAGGCTATGGCGGTGGCACCGTGCTGCAAGGCCTGGACCTGACGGTCAACGCCGGCGAGGTCGTGGCGCTGCTCGGGCGCAACGGCGTCGGCAAGACCACTGCTCTGCGCACCATGATGGGCGCGCTGCATGCGAGCAGCGGTCGCATCCTGTTCGACGGCGTTGATGTCAGCGCGCTCAGTCCCGACCGCATCAACCGCTTGGGCGTGTCGATCGTGCCCGAGGGTCGCCGGCTTTTTCCCAACCTCACGGTGCTGGAGAACCTGCGGCTCGCAACGCGCCAGGGTGGCGCGTCGCTCGATGAAATCTTCGAGCTGTTCCCGAAACTGAGTCGGCTCACGCATTCACGCGCCGAGAACCTGTCGGGCGGCGAGCGCCAGATGGTGGCGATTGCGCGCGCCCTGATGGCGCCGAGCCGGTTGATCCTGCTCGATGAGCCCTTCGAAGGTCTGGCGCCGGCCGTGGTGCAGGAGGTGCGCGAGGCAGTCGCCAAACTCACCACGCGCGCCAGCCTGGTGATCGTTGAACACCACGCCGAGGCGGTGCTGGCGATGGCGGATCGCGCCTATGTGCTGGTCAACGGCAAGGTGGCGTTCAGCGGCAGTGCCGCATCCCTCGCGGGTGACCACGCGATGCAGGAACGTCTGCTTGGGATCGTCAACGTCGAGGCCGCCGGCCGCCCCGTGCTGGAGCGGGTGTCGTGAAAATCCACGCGCTCGGTATCAACACCTACGGCTTCATCTGGTCAACGCCGATGGCCGATTGCGTGCGCAGCCTGCATGCGCTGGGCTATGACGAATTCGAAGTGGTGGTGAATCCGCCGCACCTGTCACTTGACGACAGCAGCCGCGCCCAACGCGAAGATCTGGCCGCCGCTTTGCGCGCGCAAGGCATTCGCTTGCGCGCGCTCAATCTGCCGAGCCTGGACGCTAATCTGGCCAGCCCGATGGCGCGCACGCGGGCCTACTCGGTGCAATTGTTCCACGATGCGATCGATCTGGCGGCCGACCTCGGCATTGCGCACCTGATCACGGTGCCGGGCCGCATGAATCCACTGCTCGCACCCGCGCTGCAGCAGCGCCAGATCTGGATGACGGAAAGCCTGCAGGCGCTGTTGCCGCATGCGCAGACGCGCGGCGTCGGCTTGGCGCTGGAGAACGTGCCGTTTGCCGCCTTCCCCGATGCGCCCGCGCTCGGCGACTTCGTGCGCAGCATGGACCACCCGAGCTTGAGCATCTGCTACGACGTGGCCAATGCACATTTCATCGGCGAATCACCGGTTGACGGCCTGCGCCAGCTGGGCCAGTTGGTCAGCATCGTGCACCTGTCGGATACGACCCGCACGGCGTGGCGGCACGATGAGGTCAGGCGCGGCGATGTCGCGTTCGCAGATGTTGCGCAGGCATTGACGGACACCGGATTTGAAGGAAGTTGCATGCTCGAAATTATCGACCCGAACCCGACTCAGGCCATTGTGCGCAGCCATCGTGCACTGGCGGCACTGGGATTTCCGGCCAACCCGGGAGGCGCTGCATGAAGTCCATTCTGGTGACCGGTGCGGCCGGCTTGCTGGGCCGCTTTGTCGTCGCCGAACTGCTGCAGCACGGCTATGCCGTGCGCGGTTTTGACCGGCGCGCCGGCAGCAGCGCCATCGACTGGTGCGTCGGCGACGTGACCGATCCGGTGGCCGTCGGCCAGGCCATGCAGGGCATGGACGGTCTGCTGCACATCGCCGCCGTGCCCAATATCTGGTCGGGCGACGCCCAGACCATCATGCGCGTCAACACCCTGGGCACTTACACCGTGTTCGACGCCGCCGAAGCGGCTGGCATCGGCCACGCCGTGTTCTGTTCGAGCGACTCGGTAGCCGGTTACACCGTGCGCGAAGGCCGGATGCTGGCACCGCGCTATGCACCGCTCGACCTTGAGCATCCTCTGCTGGCGACTGACCCCTACGCTGTGAGCAAGGTGCTGGGCGAGGACCTGGCGCGATCCTTTGCGCTGCGCGGCATGTCGGTGGTCGCCTTGCGCACTGTGTTTGTGGCCTACCCCGAGATGGCCGGCGAGATCGTTGCGCGCGCCAAAGACCCGGCTGCCTACCGTGGCCCGGCTGTCGGCGGGCCGTCCTCGGCCGGTGGCGGGCCGCTGCACCACCACATTGATGCACGCGACCTGGCGCGCGCCTTTCGCCTCGCGCTCGAATTGAAGCTGGCGGGCGGCGACTTCGAGCGCTTCTACCTGTCGGCGCAGGTCACGCTCGCGCCCGAGCCGACGCTTGAGCGGCTGCGCCGTCTGCATGGCGCGGCCGTGCAGGTGCGTGACCCGGGTGTGTATGAACGCCAGCCGTTCGCGCCGCTCTATGACCTGACCCATGCCGCTGAGCGCCTTGGCTTTCTGGCCGAGTTCGACCAGCGCCATCTGCTTGCCGGCCTGCCTGGCTTTTAACGAGGAAAATCATGACGCAATCCAATTCCGGCGCCGCCCAAAAACCGGCCGTCACCCGCAACCTGGCCGAACTGCAGTGGATGCAGTATCCGGGCCACTTCAACCATGCGCTGTCCAAGGCGATTGTGTCGCCTGATACCGTCGGCAGCCGCTTCTTCGACCATCGCATCTCACGCTACGAGCCCGGCGCCCACGTTGAAAGCCATGTGCACAAGGTGCAGGAACAGATCTACCACGTGCTCGGTGGCGAAGGCGTGCTGATCGTTGACGGCGAGCGCCGCCTGGTGCGCGCCAATGACGTCACCTTCATCCCGCCGGGCGTGGTTCACGAGTTCCACAGCACCGGCACCGAGCCGCTGCTGTTTCTCGTGATCACCTGCCCGCCGACAGACGAAGAACCGGCGCCACGCTGATGAAGACGATTCTGGTAACCGGCGCCGGCGGCTGGCTTGGCGCCGAGATTGTCCGCACCCTGCTGGAGCGCGGCGACCATGTGGTCGCGATTGATCTGCTGATTGGCGAAAGCCTGGCACGTCTGGCGCGCGAGGATGCTCGCGTGCAGGTGCGCGCCGTTGACCTCGGTGAATGGCATCAGGTGGTGGCGGTGTTCCGCGCGCACGCGATTGACGCCGTGATTCACGCGGCGGCCATTGTCGGCGTCATCCAGGCGGCCGACATTCCGATCAAGGCGTTGCGCGTCAACGTCGAGGGCTCCATCAACCTTTTCGAGGCCATGCGCCTGACTGGCGTCAAGCGCGTCGTGCATATCAGCACCGAAGAGACCTATGGCGACTTCCAGTCGGCGCTGATCGACGAGGAACATCCGCAAAAGCCGGTCAGTGTCTATGGCGTGACCAAGCTTGCCGTCGAGCACTACGGGCGCGTCTATTCGCGCGACCATGGGTTCGAATGCATCAACGCGCGCACCTGCTGGGTTTACGGGCCGCATCTGCCGCGTCTGCGCGTGCCGCGCACCTTCGTCGAGGCGGCGCTGCGCGGCAAGCCCTATCACCTGGACCAAGGCGGCGATCTGGCCGTCGATCAGGTCTACATCAGCGACACCGTGGCCGGCGTGCTGCTGGCGCTGGACAAGGCCGAGCACCGCTTCGACAGCTACAACATCGCCACCGGCCTGGCGCCGACCATTGCCGACGCGGCGCAGGCGGTCAACCGCGCCATCCCCGGCGCCCGCATCACGGTCGGCAGCACCGGCGCCTACGCGCATGGCGGTGTCGTGCGCAGTGCCATCAAGGGCGCGCTCGACATTCGCCGCGCCACGGCCGAGCTTGGTTACCGTCCGCAGTACACGCTGCAGGCCGGCATCGAAGCCACCATCGACGCCACCCGCGCCGCCTGGGCTGGACGGACTTCATAACTTTCATGACATAGCCGCGAACGCGGCTATGTCCCCTGCTTCAACAACCCGGAAATCAAATGACGTCCCCCTCCACAACAGCACCCATCGCCATCGTCTTCGGCGGCTCGCGCGGCATCGGCAAGTCCTGTGTCGAAGCCCTGCTCGCCGACGGCTACCAGGTCGGTTACACCTACGTTTCGGCCGCGCCAGCCGGGCTCGGCGGGCGTGCTTACCCGGTTGACATCCGCGACGCAGCCGCCGTGGCAGGCGTCTTCGATGAGGTCGAGCGCGACTTTGGCGCGCGTGCGAACGTCGTGGTGGCCAACGCCGGTATCAACGCGCCGGGCGCACCGATGGCGCAGTTCAGTGCGGACAATTTGCGTCAGTTGGTGGAGGTCAACATCGTCGGTGCTTTCAACATCCTGGCCGAGGCGGCACGCCGCGTGCAGGACGGTGGTGCCATCGTGGCGCTGAGCTCCTCGCTGGTGCGCTTCCCGGTCGCCGGCACCGGCCCTTATACCGCGAGCAAGGCGGCGGTCGAGAGCATGGTGCGCTCCATGTCCAAGGAACTGGCGGGCCGTGGCGTGCGCGTTAATGCGGTGGCGCCAGGTCCGGTTGACACCGATCTGTTCAACGCCGGCAAGACCGAAGAGGTCAAGCAGCGCATGGCCGCCTTCAGTCCCTTCAATCGCATTGGCCAGCCCGCGGAAATCGCCGAGGTCGTGCGCTTTCTGGTGTCGGCCAAGGCGTCCTGGTTGCACGGACAGATCGTGCAACCCAACGGCGGCCAGATCTGAGCCGCGTGCTCAGTACAGCAGTTCGACGCCCTTCCAGGTACCCGACTGCACGAGCTCGCGCACGATGTCCTTGATCTCGGTGCGCACGGCCGCCGCCGCCGGCGACAGGCGTTCGGGCGAAACGGTGTAGAGGTAGTTCTGGCGTTTCATGTTGGCATCGGAAAACGCCAGCGTGCGCCAGCCATTGCGTGTTTCGCCTTCAAGCAACACGGCTGACATCGGCTTGATGGTCGCGCCCATGCCATCGCGCACACAGGCCAGCAACAGCGACAGCGAGTCGATTTCGGCGATCACGCGCGCGCTCAGGTTGCGCTGCTCGAATTCGAGGTTGATGCGCCGGCGTAGCCCGTGCGTGCTGGTCGGCAGGATCAAAGGCAGTTCGGCGGTGTCGGCCATGCTGAGCTTGGCACGGCGCGGCGGCACGAGCTTGCTCTGCGTCGGCAGGATGACAAACAGTTCTTCGGCGACCAGCGGCTCGGTCGGTAGGTCGGGTATGGCGTTCGGGCTGAACAGGATCGACAGGTCAAGCTGGCCGAGTTGCATCATCTGCGTCAGGTGGCCGCTCATGCCCTCGATCACATTGACCACAATGCCTGGGTACTTCTCGCGGATTCTGCGCACCAGCGGCACGCCCAGAACACAGACCGTGGTGGCCGCCAGACCGACCGACACCATGCCCTGCACGGCGCCCTGCACCGAGTCGGTTTCCTTGCGTGCAATCGACAGGGCCTGGTCGAGTTCGCGCAGCATGAAGCGCGCATGCTGCAGCAGGGCCAGACCGTTTTCAGTCGGTGTCACGCCTTTGGAGGTCCGCACCAGCAAGGGCTTGCCGACCTCGGCTTCGAGCCGTGCCAGTTGCTGGCTCAGGGCGGGCTGGGCGATATAGAGCTGGCGCGAGGCCTTGGACAGGCTGCCGCTTTCAACGATCTGGACGAAGTACTTGAGTTGTCTGAGATCCAATGTGGCTGCTCCTTCATCGTGCGCTGGCGCGGCATATAGGAAATTCTTATGCCGTATCTCGGAAAGCGGTATTTTCTCTTTTCCGGCAGTGCTTCTATTATTGGGTCTTACTTGAACCCAGAAGATGGCACTGCATGATGCGAAACCCCGCGGCGAAGATGGAAAAAAAGACGATGGTGTTGCGCGCTAGCCCGTGCCGCTTCGGATGAAGCACGCCAACGTGGTCGATGTGCTGGTCATCGGTGGCGGCAATGCGGCGCTCTGTGCGGCGCTGATGGCGCGCGAGGCCGGTGCCTCGGTGCTGCTGCTTGAAGCCGCGCCGCGCGCTTGGCGCGGTGGCAACTCGCAGCACACGCGCAACCTGCGCTGCATGCACGACGCGCCACAGGACGTGCTGATAGACGCCTACCCGGAGGAAGAATACTGGCAGGACCTGCTCAAAGTCACGGGCGGCATCACCAATGAACAACTGGCGCGCCTGACGATCCGCGCCTCGTCCACCTGTCGCGACTGGATGCGCAGCCATGGCGTGCACTTCCAGCCGCCGCTTTCGGGCGCGCTGCACGTGGCGCGCACCAACGCCTTTTTCATGGGCGGCGGCAAGGCCCTGGTCAACGCCTATTTCCGCAGTGCCGAAAAGCTCGGCGTGCAAGTGCGCTACGAAACACCGGTGCTCTCGGTTGAGATGGACGGCGAGCGCTTTGTTGCCGTGCACACGGCGGCGGGTGAGCGCATTGCGGCCAAAAGCTGCGTGCTGGCCGCTGGCGGCTTCGAGTCGAATCTGGATTGGCTGCGCCAGGCCTGGGGCCAGAACGAGCGCGGCGAATGGCCGGCTGACAACTTCCTGATCCGCGGCACGCGTTTCAATATGGGTGTGCTGCTTAAGCACATGATTGATGTCGGCGCCGACACCATCGGCGACCCGACGCAGGCGCACATGGTGGCGATCGACGCGCGCGCGCCGCTCTACGACGGTGGCATCTGCACCCGCATCGACTGCGTTTCACTCGGCGTCGTCGTGAACCGTGACGGTGTGCGCTTCTACGACGAAGGCGAAGACTTCTGGCCCAAGCGCTACGCCATCTGGGGCCGCCTGGTGGCGCAGCAACCGGGCCAGGTCGGCTACTCCATCATCGACCAGAAGGCCATCGGGCGCTTCATGCCGCCGGTCTTTCCGGGCACCAGCGCCAACACGCTCGATGAACTCGCGCGCAAGCTCGGCCTGCCCGAGGCGGCGTTCGTCAAGACGGTGCAGGACTACAACGCCGCTTGCCGTCCCGGTAACTTCGACCACACCGCGCTCGACGATTGCGCCACGGCCGGCCTTGTTCCGGCCAAGACGCACTGGGCGCGTCCGATTGACCACGCGCCCTTCTATGGCTACCCGCTCAAGCCCGGCATCACCTTCACCTACCTTGGTCTCAAGGTCAACGCGCAGGCGGCCGTGCACTTTGGCGGCCAAGCGAGCCCGAACCTCTTTGTCGCTGGCGAGATGATGGCCGGCAACGTGCTCGGCAAGGGCTACACGGCCGGCGTTGGCATGTCCATCGGCACCGCCTTCGGGCGTATCGCCGGCACGCAGGCGGCCGCTGCCGCGCAAAAGCTTGAACATGCAGCAGCTTGAAGCCCTGCGCCGGGAAGCTGTCGCGCTGGCGAACGGGCTTGCCGTGCCGAGCGCCAACGAGGCCGAGGTCAGCCGCCAGATGCAGATTTGCAATGCCTGCCGCTACTGCGAAGGTTTCTGCGCTGTCTTCCCGGCCATGACGCGCCGGCTCGAATTCGGCAAGGCCGACGTCCATTACCTGGCCAATCTGTGCCACAACTGCGGCGCCTGCCTGCACGCCTGCCAGTACGCGCCGCCGCACGAGTTCGCCGTCAACGTGCCGCAGGCCATGGCGAAACTGCGCCTCGACACCTATACCGATTACGCCTGGCCGTCGGCCTTCGGCCGCCTCTATCAACGCAATGGCCTGACGCTGGCACTGGCCACTGCCTTTGCGCTGGTGCTGTTCCTGCTGCTGGCGCTGCTGGCACGCGGCACGCTGTTGCCCGGGCCGCTGCAGGGCAATTTCTACGCCGTCTTTGGCCACAATCTGCTGGGTCTGATGTTTGGCAGCGTCTTCGGTCTGGCCGTGCTGGCGCTGGGCATTGGCGTGACGCGCTTCTGGCGTGGCGTATCACCGGCAACAGAAGCCGACGACGCACCGGCGCCGGGTCTATACCGCGCTGCCAGCACCGAGGCCGTCAGCGACGTGCTGAGTCTCAAGTACCTCGGTGGCGGCCATGGTCAGGGCTGCAACAACGCCGACGATGCCTTCACTCTCTGGCGCCAGCGTTTTCATCACTTCACTTTTTACGGTTTTCTGCTGAGCTTTGCCGCCACCGGTTTCGCCACGCTCTACCACTACCTGCTGCAGCGCCATGCGCCCTACGCGTTGGACAGCCTGCCGGTGTTGCTCGGCACCATGGGTGGCATCGGCCTGCTGATCGGCCCGGTCGGCCTGCTCTGGCTCAACCTGCAGCGCGATCCGGCGCATGGTGATGCGGCGCAGCGTCCGATGGACCGGGGCTTTATCGCACTGCTGCTGCTCGTGAGTCTGAGCGGCCTGGCGCTGCTGCTCTGGCGCGACAGTGGCGCCATGGCCTTGCTGCTGGCGCTGCACCTGGGTGTCGTGATGGCGCTGTTTCTCACGCTGCCCTACGGCAAGTTCGCGCACGGCATCTTCCGCTCAGCAGCGCTGCTGAAAAACGCGCTTGAGAAGCGGCAACCCAACACCTTGGCACTTCCGGGCGATTGACGGTGATGCGTCAATCGTGACAAGCCATCACCTTCCGTTTGAATCCGTAGATCGCACCTATGCTCGCACAACCTGACCATTTGAAACCGACAAGCCACGCCAGCTATGACGTCATCGTGATTGGCGGCGGCGCCGCCGGATTGACCGCCGCCTGTGTCGCTGCGGCCGAACATCAATCGGTGCTGCTGCTGGAACAGGCATCGACCATCGGCGGCACCACCGCCATCTCTGGCGGCATGGTCTGGATTCCAGCCAACGACAAAATGGCCGCTGCCGGTATCGGCGACACGCTGGACGCGGCACGAGACTATTTGCGCGCGACCGCTCCTCCGGCAGACGATGACCGGCTCGAGGTCTTCCTCGCGCAGGGCCCCAAAGCCGTGCGCTATCTGGAAGCCAAAACCTCGCTGCGCTTGCGGCCGGTCAAGAAGTACCCCGACTACTATCCCGATCTGCCCGGTGCCACCTTGGGTGGCCGCGTTCTGGAGCCCGAGCCGTTCGACGCGCGTGAACTCGGTCGCGCCTTCGCGCTGCTGCGCGACCCGCTACCGGAATTCATGCTCTTTGGCGGCATGATGATCAGTCGCGAAGACATGCCGCATTTGCGGCGCGTCGGTCGCTCCTTGCGCTCGGCCTTTTACGTCGCCGGGTTGCTGCTGCGCTACGGCCTGCAGCGACTCGGCCACCGGCGCGGAACGACGCTTTATCTGGGCAATGCGCTGGCCGCACGGTTGCTGAAATCGGCGCTCGACCTCGGCGTGGAACTGCGAACCGAAACTTCCGTTCTCAACCTGATTGAGGAAGAGGGACGGGTCTGCGGCGTCACGGTTTTCTGTGCCGGCGTCACCCGTGAGTTGCGCGCGAAGAAGGCGGTGATTCTCGCCACCGGCGGCCTGTCGCACGATGGCAAGCTGCGCACGCGCTACGTTCCGTTGCTGGCCGGCATCTTGACCGCCACCGTCGATTGCGGCGTGGCACGCAACGGTGCAACACTGGCCAGCGGCATTGGCGCGCAGCTCAGTGCGCCGACCGAAAACGGCGCATTCTGGGTTCCAAGCTCGACCTTCATCCGAGCCGACGGTTCGCAAGGTATCTTTCCGCATACGGTGACCGACCGCAGCAAACCGGGGCTGATTGCCGTCGATGGCAGCGGACGGCGCTTTGCCAACGAGGCGGTGTCGTATCACGAGTTCGTCAAGGCGCAGTTGCTATCCGGTAGTGCAGCGGTGCCGGCCTTTCTGATCTGTGACAAACGCTTTATCTGGAAGTATGGCCTCGGTCGCGTCAAGCCTTTTTCCATGTCGGTCGCATCCGATGTGGCGAGTGGCTACTTGAAACAATCATCGACGCTGGCGAGGCTCTCTGATGCCCTGGGCCTGCCGAGTGCGAGCCTGACAGAAACCGTCCGCGTCTTCAATGACAGTGCGCGCCAAGGCGCAGATCCTGCGTTTGGTCGCGGCGGTGACGCCTACCAGCGCCATCTCGGTGATGCCGAAAATCTACCCAATCCCTGCGTGGCGCCCATCGAGAACGGCCCCTTCTACGCCGTTGCCGTCTACCCTTCGGATCTGGGGATGGCAGCGGGCTTGGTAACCGATGCCAAGGCGCGCGTGCTGTCGCAGGATGGCTCCGTCATTCCCGGTCTCTATGCCTGCGGCAACGATATGGCCTCGGTCATGAACGGCGCTTATCCTGGCCCCGGCATCACGCTCGGCCCAGCCATCACGTTTGGCTACGTCGCTGCGCTGGATGCGTCCTCGTTGCCCACGACGGTCTGACACCAGCGGCCGGAATCGGGGCACAAGCGGGCCGGCGCGCCGTTCACCCAGACCTGCTCTTCGGTAAGTTGCAAAGCGGTTGACGGATCGATGTCGAAACTGATCCCGAGCGCCTGGGCGAGATCGGCGTTCTCAATCGGCAGCTCCCAGCTCAGGAATATCTGTGTGCGATCCTGCTCCGGCGGGAAGTCGGCCAGCGCAAAGCCGCTGCTGCGGCGATCAATGACGGCGTGTGGCTGACCGGTGTCGAATACCACGATAGTCCCACGGGTCAGCGCAATTCGCAGCTCGGCAGCGGGGAAATGCAGGTCCAACCCACGGTCTTCGCTCAGAAAGAGATTGCAAAAGGACGCGCCGCCGTAGTAGGCGCCGTCATGGTGGTAGCGCGCGCCGCGACAGGCCATGAGGGCCAGCTCGGATGCGGCGAGCAGATCACCCAGACCGCGCTGGCGCGTCCAATCGGCTACCGCCTGCACGCAGTGCCGATAGTCCGGCCAGCGTGTTCGCGCGCGTGCCAAGGACAAGACCTCAACGTCGCCCGGTTCCAGGCGCAGGCGCAAGGCCGTCTCTCGTTGCCAATCCGCCGTCAACCGTGCCGATGGCGCCGGTACATCGAGCAATCCCGACAGCACGACATCACTCACACTTCGGCTGCGAATGGCATCGCCACTCCAGAAATACGAAGCAAGTTGGTCCCGCGCAGGACGCGCTTGAGGGGTTTGGCTCATCTGGGGCAGTGTAGTCAAGCTGGGTCTCAAACTACGCGACGTCCGGTTCTGAATCCTCTATCATTTGTCGGCCCGGCCGGCCCGCTTGCGCCGGTTCGGCTTTCAGGGGAGCGCCATGCCATTCCAAGAACGGCTAACTGCCATCACATGCATTGTTTTCGGTCTCTTGCTGCAGCTTGATGCGGCGGCCGCGCCGACCGCCGGTTGGTCTGTGTCAACGCCCGAGGAGCAGGGCATGTCGTCGGGCGCGCTGGCTGATCTGGTCGAATTCGGCTCGGCCAATGCCATGGACAGCCTGCTGGTTATTCGTCACGGGCAAATGGTCGTGGAAGCGCACTACGCGCCGTTTCGACCGGGCATCAAGCATGTCGTGAACTCGGCAACCAAGGCCATCGTCGGCACGCTGGCCGGCATCGCCTTCAAAGACGGGGCGCTCGGTCCGCTTGAGCAGCCCGTGCTCGACCTTTTTCCTGAACGCCGGATTGCCAACGTCGATGCGAACAAGAAGGCCATGACGCTGGGCGGCCTGTTGGATTTAATCTCGGGTCTGGACTGGCGCGAGCCACTGAACAATGTCTCCGAAACGATGCCGCAGATGACGCGCAGTCGTGACTGGGTCGGATTCGTGCTGGATCGCCCGATGGCGCAAGCGCCGGGGCTTGCTTTCAACTACAACAGCGGCAGCTGGCATTTGCTATCGGCCATTCTCACGAAGCAGACCCAGCGCAATACGCTGGACTACGCCAAGCAAAAGCTGTTCACGCCGCTGGGCATCACGGATGTGACCTGGCAGGCTGACCCGCAAGGCATCCCGATCGGGGGCTACGGCCTCTTCATGCATCCGCGCGACATGGCGAAGATCGGCTATCTCTACCTGCACAAGGGCCGCTGGGCGGAACAGCAAATCCTCGATCCGACTTGGGTCGAGCGGGTTTACCAGGCCCGCGTGGACATGCAACTCGGCACGTCCCCCAGTTTTCACTATGCAGTCGGCTGGTGGACCATTCCAGAGAAACACGTCTACATGGCGGTCGGTTACCTGCGCCAGTTGATCATCGTCTTGCCCGATGCCGACGTGGTGGCGGTTGTCACCGGGAAGATGCACTATTCGATACCGGCGCTGATTGATCGGATCAACGGGGCCGTAAAGTCCGAAACCAGTCTGCCGTCCGACTCTGACGCCAGCACCCGGCTGGCTGGGCGCATTAAAGACGCGGCGACCGAAAAGCCATCGGCCGTTGGCCCCGCTTCAGCGCTGGCCCGCACGCTGAGCGGCAAGGCCTACCGGTTTCAAAGCAATGCGTTCGGGATGAAGTCGTTCGTGCTCGATCTGGTTTCTTCCAAGCCGAGTTACGAGTTGGTGCTTGACGGCAGCCTTCGTGGCCTGCCTGACTTGCGCATCAGCGCAGCGCTCGGTCTCGATGGTTTCTTTCGCACCAATGAGAACAGTGGCGATCAGCTCGTGGCGGTGAAGGGGCGCTGGCTCGATGAAACCAGTTTCGAGCTCGTTTCACACGCACTGTCGGAAGGGATCGTGACAACGTCGATCCTGACATTTGACGGTGATGAAGTGGTCGTCGATGTCAAGGACAACCGCGGGTTTCGCAACCACCTGGTCGGCAGTTCCAAAAACTGAGTTGTTTGTCGGCCCATGCTGCTGACGCGACTTCCGGTTCCGAATCCTCTATCATTTGCGTGCCCGGCTTTGTCTGGTTTGACTATCTATGCCACCTACCTCCACCCCATCCCTTGTTGAATTTCGCAATCTGACGTTCGGCTACACCGATCGCGCCGTGCTGGAAGACGTTTCGCTGTGCATACCGCGCGGTAAGGTCACTGCATTGATCGGTCCAATGGGCGGCGGCAAGACGACGACGCTGCGGCTGATGGGCGGCCAGAGCCGCGCTTGGTCGGGGCAGATGCTGTTTGATGGGCAGGACATCACAGCGATGGGCCAGCAGCAAATCTATGCAGTGCGCCGGCGCATGGGCATGCTGTTCCAGTTTGGCGCCCTGTTTGCCGACATGAGCGTGTTCGAGAACGTCGCCTTCCCTTTGCGTGAACATACCGATCTGCCCGATGCGCTGATCCGCGACATCGTGCTGATGAAACTCAACGCGGTCGGTCTGCGCAACGCGCGTGAGCTCATGCCCAGCGAAGTCTCGGGCGGCATGGCCAAGCGCATCGGCATCGCGCGCGCCATCGCGCTCGACCCGGACCTGGTGATGTACGACGAGCCGTTTTCGGGTCTGGATCCGATTTCGCTGCGCGTCGCGGCGAACCTGATTCGCGCGCTCAACGACGCCATGGGGCTGACCAGTATCTTCGTTTCGCATGAGATCAAGCAAACGCTTGAGATTGCCGATCATGTGATCATTCTCGACAACGGCAAGCTAGCGTTCCAGGGCACGGTGCAAGAGGTCCGCGCCAGCGCCAATCCGCTGGTGTTCCAGTACGTCAATGAACGCCCGGACGGTCCGGTGCAGTTTCACTACCCGGCCGTCACCATCGAGCAGGATTTCGGTATCTCCGCCTATCCCTCGCCATGATCAAACTGTTTCAATTCGCGCCGGCCTTCGGCCTGCCCAATGCCAGCCCGTTTTGCATGAAGCTGGAAACCTATCTGCGCATGGCCGCTCTGCCGTTCGAGATACCGCCGGCCACGCTGCGCCAGCTGCAGAACGCGCCCAAGGGCAAGATGCCCTACATCGAAGACCAGGGCAGGATCGTCACCGACAGCAGCTTCATCATCGACTACCTGAAGACGAGTTACGGCGACCCGCTCGATGCCTGGCTTGACGCCGATCAACGGGCCGTAGCGCTGGCCTTTCAGCGCTTGCTGGAGGAAGACCTGTACTGGGCCGTGGTCTACACGCGCTGGGTCGAGCCGCAGGGCTGGGAGCTGACCCGCTCCGGTTTTTTCGGCACCTTGCCGGTGCCGCTGAAATGGCTGCTGCCGCCGCTGGCCCGGCGCGGCATCATCAAGGAATTACGCGGCCAGGGCATGGGGCGCCACAGCCGCGAAGAGATCCTCACCATCGGCCGGCGAGACATCGGCGCACTGGCCGACTTTCTGGCCGACAAGCCCTACTTCATGGGCGCGCAGCCGTGCTCGCTGGACGCAAGCGCCTATGCCTTTCTGGCCAACCTCCTTTTGGCGCCGTTGGCGTCCGAACTGAAGCTGCATGCCAACCAGTACCCGCAACTGGAACACTACTGCCAACGCATGCGCAGCCGCTATTACGCGTGAGTTGTGTATCACCGTTGCCGCCCTATGGCAGCGGCTCGATCCAGAGGCGCGCCTTGACACCGCCAAAGCCTCCGGCCACCGGGCCCGGATCGGTGCACTGCGCGCCCGCAAGCGTCAGCGGGAAAGCTTCGTCACGGCCAAAGCGGTCAAAGGCGACGCTGACGCGCTGGACCAGCATGCTGATGAAAAAAATGCAGTAGGGCCCAGTGGTTTGTTTCGGGTCAAGATGGGCGCCCTGGATGACGTAGCGATCGCCGACTTTGAGTCCTGACATGCAGCGATGGCTCTCGACGATTTCCGCCACCACCTGGTATTGAGCGCAGCGCTCGAAAAAGACGCGCGAATCTGCCAGCATCTGCTCTACGACGGGACGCTCGGGCAGCGGCGTGTCGGCGATGAAGCTCTGCGGCACGCTGCGCGAAAAGAAGACGACCGCTTCCTGCTGGTTCATAGCCACACTGCGCCGAACAGGCGCACCCAGTTTTCGCCCAGCACGCGCCGGATGCGGCTCTCTGACCAGTGGCGTGCTTGCATGGCGGCGGTCAGATTCGGAAATTCGTCGATGCGGCTGAGCCCCGGCGGGTTGATGACTTGCCCCACTTTCAGAAGTTCGCGGCCGTTGCCCTTGTCGTGCGTGAAATACTGGATGCCGGCGGCATCGACGCCTTGTGTGAAGTCGGTTCCGATTGCCACATGTTCTTCGCCGCAGAGCCCAATCACGTGTTCGATCGCATCGAGGTAGTCGTTCAGGGTGGAGTCATTGCCGCGCGGCATGAAGGGCGGAAACATGGTAACCCCGACCAGGCCGCCGTGCTCCGCGATGAAGCGCAATTCCGCGTCGGTCTTGTTGCGCGGGTGGTCTTTCAAGGCCTTGGGCGCGCAGTGTGTGTAGACCACCGGGCGCTTCGATGCGCGGATGGTTTCCTCGGCGGTTCGCGAGCCGACGTGGCTCAGGTCAATCAGGATGCCGACGCGGTTGAGTTCGGCCACCAGATCGTGACCAAAATCGGTGAGGCCGCCATCGCGGCTTTCAAGGCAACCACTGCCAGCGGCGTTGGCCGTGTGGTAGGTGATTTGAACCACGCGCAGCCCGAGCTCGTGAAACAGGGGAACATTGTCGAGACGCTCACCAAAGCCGGCAGAGTTCTGCCAGCCCAGAATCACGCCGACGCGACCCTCGCTTTTGGCGCGGGCAATATCGTCCACGCCGTACACCTGCAACAGCAGGTCATCGTTCTCGCGCAGCCAGCGCTTCCATTGCGCCAGTTGTGCAAAAGAGGCTTCGAAACCTTCCCAAATACTGCAGGTGCAATTGGCGGCGCTGAGTCCGCCGCGGTGCATGGCTTCGAAGATGTCCCGGCTCCAGCGCGAGACGATCAGGCCGTCAATGACAAGAGCGTCCTGGTGGAGTTTGGATGAGGGTAGCGACATGGTGTTTCAGGTGTCATTAATGAATGGGCCAGAGCAGGTAAACGCCTGCAATCAAACATCGAAAGCGGCTTGATCTTAAGGTCATTTTTGGCTATCGGCAATCACGGACTCGACGTTTATTTCATATCGATATACGGAAACGATCTGATTGGGCCCCGGATTCAAAACCTATAATTTCTTCGTCACACATCAACGAGCGCTTTTCGTTTTCGCATCAATCCGATGTTATTGCAACAACTCATCAACGGCCTCGTCATGGGCAGCACCTATGTGCTTTTCGCACTGGGCTTCACCTTGACATTCGGCGTCCTGCACGTGCTCAATCTTGCGCACGGCGCGGTCTTCATGGTGGGTGCATTGGTGGGTCTTTACAGCGTTACCGTTGCGGAGTTGCCGCTGGCCTTGGCCTTTCTGTTTGCAATTCTCGGTGGCGGTCTGGCCGGCGTGCTGGTGGACTGGGTGGCGCTGCGGCCTTTGCGCCAGCGCGGCGCCAATGAATTCGCAGCGATCATTTCCAGTCTGGGCATTGCCCAGGTTCTGATGAGCGCAGGGCAGGTTGTGACCAAGACGCAAACCATGCGCTTTCCCTTTGGCACCTTCCCGGTGGTCTTCTATGAATTCCTGGGTCTGCGCGTGTCGCTGCTGCAACTGGTCATCGTTGCGGTGGTGACGGCCCTGGTGCTGCTGTTGTTTTACTACCTGCTGGCCACCAGCTTTGGCCGGCAGATCCGCGCCGTTGCCATTTCCGAGCGCACGGCGAGCCTGTTGGGTGTCAATCCGACAGCGGTCTACTTCCAGGTGTTTTTCATCTCCGGCGCCCTGGCCGGTGCGGCTGGCGTGATCATCGGCCTGGCCTTCAATTCGGTGCATTTTCTGATGGGTGAGCCTTATCTGCTGAAGGCATTTGTCGTGGTGGTTCTGGGCGGTCTGGGCAGCGTCGGCGGGGCGGTCGTGGCCGGCCTGTTGTTCGGTCTGATCCAGACCCTGACCGTCGCCTATCTGTCCTCAGCCCTGAGCGACGCCATCATCTACAGCCTGCTGTTTGTGATTCTGCTGCTGCGTCCCGGTGGTTTCTTTGGCACACACCAAAACGAAGCGCGGGTGGTGCGCGCATGATCGACTTCCTCAGCGGCTATTTCTCGCTCATCGAACTGGTGTTGATCAACGCCTGTCTGGCCTACAGCCAATACCTGGTGATGCGGGCCGGTGTCTTTTCCCTCGCGGCGGCGGGTCTGGCGTCGCTGGGCGCCTACACCGCTGCGCTGCTGGTGATGAAGGCCGGCGTCCCGGGTGAATTTGCGTTGCTGGCGGCGGGCTGCATGGGGCTGCTGGCCGGGGGTCTGCTCTCGATTCCCCTGGCGCAGTTGCGTGGCGTGTTTCAGGCCATTGCCACACTGGCTTTTGTCCAGATCATCCTGTCCCTGGCGCTGTATGCCGAGCCACTCACCGGCGGCGCCATGGGGCTGAACAACGTGCCGCATCTGGCCGGCATCGGCACGATTGCAGTCGTCACAGGCTTTGTGGTGTTCATGGCTTATGCACTGTCGCGCACCGGTATCGGGATGGCTTTCGACACCATCCGCCAGGACGAAACCGTGGCCCTGTCCTTAGGGATGTCGGTTGCCTACTATCAGCGCCTGGCTTTTCTGCTGTCCGGTTTTGTCGCCGGCATTGCAGGCGGCCTGATGGCTTTGCACAACTACTCGCTGGTGCCCGAAGACTTTGGCTTTCCGCTGCTGGTGAGTGTGCTGACTTTTGTCGTGCTTGGTGGGCGCAATTCAATTCTCGGCCCGCTGGCCGGCGCACTGGTGCTGACCCTGCTGCCCGAAATTGCCCGGCCCCTGGCCGACTACCGCAAGTTTGTCTACGGCTTCCTGATGATTCTGGTGATCGTCTACTGGCCACAAGGCATTCTGGATACGCTGCTGCTGAACTGGCGCCACCGGCGAGCCCGGCGGCTGGCCGCGGCAGCACCTGACAAGCGCCAGGGAGAAGCGGTTTGAGCATTCTGGTTCTGGATGGCGTGGGCAAGATCTTCGGCGGCGTGGTTGCGGTCGATGCGGTGTCGCTGCAGATCGAGCCCGGTCACATCACCGGTCTCATCGGTCCCAACGGCGCTGGCAAGACAACGCTGGTCAACCTCATCAGCGGCTTCCTGAAACCGACGCACGGCAGCATTCATTTCGGCGACAAGGATATTTCAACCGATGAGCCGCACCTGGTCGCGCGCACCGGCATTGCGCGAACCTTTCAGACCATCCGCCTGCTCAAGGAAGCCAGCGTGCTCGACAACATCGCAGCCGGTTACCACCGGCACCAGCACAGTTCGCTGCTGGCGGGGCTGTTGTCGCTGCCGGCTGCGCGGACCGAGGCACGCCAGTTCCGTGAACGCGCAGCGGTCCTGCTGGAGCGTTTCGGCATGCGCGAGTTTGCCCAGTCGCCGGCCGGGGCGCTGTCTTATGGCCACCAGCGCCGTGTCGAAATCATGCGTGCGCTGGCGACCGCGCCGAACCTGCTGCTGCTCGACGAGCCGGTGGCCGGCATGAACGACGTCGAGGCCCAGGACTTGGGCGACATCTTTACCGACCTGGCGAGCCAGGGAATGGCCCTGCTGCTGATTGAACACAATATGCGCTTTGTCATGAAGCACTGCAGCGTTCTTCATGTGCTCGATGCTGGGCGCTTGATTGCCGCTGGCACTCCGGCGCAGGTCAGCCAGGATCCGGCCGTGATCGCGGCCTACCTCGGGGTCTGATCATGCTCAGAATCGCAGACGTCCACATGGCTTACAGCGGCATCGACGCATTGCGTGGTGTCAGCCTCGATGTGCCCGCTGGCGCCATGGTGGCGCTGATCGGGCCCAATGGTGCCGGCAAGAGCACGCTGCTCAACACCATCAGCGGCGTCTTCAAGCCCACTCGCGGGCGCATCGTTTTCGAGGGCCGCGACATCACCGGCTTGCGTGCCGACAAGGTGGCGCGCGCCGGCCTGTTGCAGGTGCCCGAGGGGCGCCAGATCCTGGGGCCGCTGACGGTGGAGGAAAACCTGCTGCTGGGTACACTGGCGGCGTCCGGCCGTGCAGCGGCGGGCAAGCTCGAAGATGTCTTTGATCTGTTCCCGATTCTGCAGGCGCGACGCACCCAGGAGGCCGGCTCGCTCAGCGGTGGCCAGCAGCAGATGCTGGCGATCGGTCGCGCGCTGATGGGCCGCCCGCGTCTGCTGGTTCTTGACGAACCCAGTCTGGGGTTGGCGCCGATTCCGGTCAAGCAGGTGTTCGACGCGCTGGCGCGGCTGAACCGCGACGGGCTGACCATTCTCGTGGTCGAGCAGAATGCGCGGCTGGCACTCGACGCCAGCCGTTTCGCCTACGTGCTGGAACAAGGCAAGGTGGTCCATCATGGCCCCAGCGCCGAGTTGCGCGACGACCCGCGCGTCATTGAACATTACCTTCCCAAACACGACACCACCCTCCCCTGAAATCGAAAGGAACACACCCATGAAAAATCGCTTCAAATTTGCTTCAGTTGGTCTTCTCGCGCTTGCGCTGAACGCAGCGCCCGCGCTCGCTCAGGACGTGGTGATCGGCGTCCCCGTGGCCGCAACCGGCATCTTTTCCTTTGCCGGGGTGAGTGGCAAGAATGGCATCGAGATCGCGCGCGAAGAACTGGAGAAGTCGGGCGAACTGGCCAGGCTCAAGATCAAGTTGCTGGTGGAGGACACGGCCAGCGACAAGAACCAGGCCACGACCCTGGTCAACAGATTCGTCAAGACCGACAAGGTGTCGCTGATTCTTGGCCCGACCTCGACCCCCGAGAGTCTGGCGGCGCTGCCGATAGCCCAGGAAAGCAAGGTGCCGGTGCTCAGTATCGCCTCGGGTGACGTCTACAAGATTGGCGACTGGGTCTACAAGGCCACCACCACGCCAGGCAAGATCATGGAAGCGCTGGCCGAATACGCCTTGAAGGCACCTGTCGCCAAGAAAGTGGCCTACGTCTTCAATCGCGACAACGACTCCTATCTGGCGCAGAAGAACGGTATCCGTGACGTGCTGGTCGCGCGCGGCGTGGCGACCGTGGCCGAGGAATCGATTGTCGGCAGCGACACCGACTTCAGCGCGCTGGCGACCAAGCTCGCCAATCTGGACATCGATACGCTGGTCATCACAACCACGGCCGAAGTCACCGCGAACATCATCATCCAGGCCAAGCAGGCCGGTCTGTCGCCCAAGGTGCGCATCCTGGGCGCGCCCTCGGTGGCCTCGGCGCAGTTCATCAAGGTGGGTGGTGCCGCGATTGAGGGCACCATCTTCGTGTCTGACTATTTCCCGGAAAGCAGCAGTGAGCTGAACAAGAAGTTCGTCGCCGCCTACCAGCAGAAATTCGGTCTGGTGCCCGACATCTTCGCGGCCATGGGTTACACCCAGCTCAAGCTGGCCGCTACGGCCATCAAGAGTGCCGGCCCCGGCGCTGATCGCGCAGCGATACGCCAGGCGCTGTCCCAGGTGAAAGACCTGCCTACGGTGCTGGGCAACGGCAGCCTGACGCAGACCGCCAACCGCACGCCGATCTATGGTGGCTACATCCTGAGCGTCAAGAATGGGAAATTTGTTTCGCTCTGAGCGGATGGGCCCCGCCCAGCGACGCCTGGGCCAGCTCGATGGCGCTGCTTTGCTGCCTTTCACCTTTGAGGGGCAGCCCCTGCAGGCGCGCGCCGGCGAGAGTGTGGCCGCCGCCTTGCTCGCCAATGGCATTCGCCATTGGCGTAATGCCGAGGACGGCAGTCCGCGCGGACTGTTTTGCGGCGTCGGTCAATGCTGGGAATGCCGCTGCATCATCGATGGCCGGCCCAATGCGCGAGCCTGTACCACTGAAGTGACGCCCGGGCTGGCGGTGCGACGACAGGAACAGCTTGGAAGTTTTGGATGAGTACCGGATTGCAAGCCAAGCCGACACTGGCGCAGCCGTCTGGCAGCATCGTGATCGTGGGTGCCGGCCCGGCAGGATTGAGTGCGGCCGCGCAAGCCGCCGAACTCGGCGCATCCGTCATCCTGATCGACGAAGCGCAGCGTCCGGGAGGGCAGATTTACCGCCAGCCGCCGCAAAGTCTGAATGCGCCGGCGATCGGCACGCCGGGCGAACTGGCGCGCAAGCAGCGCGTGCTGGAACGCTTTGAGCGCCTGCGTTCGCGTATTGACTACCGTCCCGACACCGCTGCAATTGCCTATTACCCCGGCCATCAGTTGCTGCTTGCCAACTCGACGCGTAGCGAACTGCTGCAGGCCGGTGGGGTGATCGTGGCCACCGGGCTGAGCGAATTGACGATACCGTTTCCGGGCTGGACCCTGCCCGGCATCACAACCGCCGGCGCACTGCAGGCCCTGCTCAAATCGGCCGGGGTGCGCGCCGGTGAGCGCGTGGTATTGGTCGGCACCGGGCCGTTGTTGATTGCGGTGGCTGCGCAACTGGTGCAAGCCGGCGCTACAGTGCTGGCCGTCGCGCTGCTGCATCCCTTAAGGCAAGTGTTTAACAACCCGGCGTTCGCCTGGCAGGGCCGCGAGGTGCTGGCCGATGGCCTGCGTTACCTGACTGTGCTCAGGCGTGCCGGTGTGCCGGTTCTCGATGGTTTCATCCCCGTGCGCGCCGAGGGCGACGGCGAAGTGCGTCAGATCGTGCTGGCACGCCGGGACGATCAGGGCCGACCTGTGCCAGGCAGCGAGCGTCATTTCGCGGTCGACAGCGTGGGCCTCAATTACGGTTTCAACGCCAACAGCGAACTGTTGCGCATGGCCGGTGCTGAAGTGGCCTTCGACGCCCTGCGCGGTGGTTGGCTGGCGCGACGCGATGAAAGCGGCGCCACCAGTGTGCCGGGGCTGTTCGTCGCCGGCGACAGCGCCGGTCTGCGCGGCGCCCTGGCGGCCAGCGTCGACGGAACGGTCGTCGGTGCTGCCGCCGCCGGCTGGGTTCTGCACCAGAACGCCAGCTCCTTCGCCTCAGTGACGGCCAGCCATGCCAAGGAACGCGCGCGCCACTGGCGCTTTCAGGATGCGCTCGCGCCGCTCTTTGCGCTGCCGCCGGGCGTTTGGTCCTGGGCCACGCCCGAGACGCTGATCTGCCGCTGCGAGTCGGTGCGTCGCGAGCACATCGATCGTGCACTGGATGACGGCCATCAGAGCTTGAACGGTGTCAAACGCAATTGCCGCGCCGGTATGGGCTTTTGTGGCGGGCGCAATTGTCTGCGCACGGTGGTCGCCCTGGTCGATGAGCGCCGCGCACCGACTCACAGCGAGGGCGCCGCAGTTGTTGCGCCGCTGGTGCCGCTGAGCCCTATGCACGCAAGACCCGGCATCCGTCTGGCAACGCTGGCTGCGCTGGCCAATCGCACGGGAGACGACGCATGAGCCGCAGCAGTGACATCCTGATTGTCGGCGCCGGCGCCTATGGCTTGTCGACGGCGTTCTGGCTGCGCAAACTGCGGCCTGACCTTAGTGTCACGGTATTGGACCGTTCCGATTTCGCCGGCAACGAAACCGGCCGCTGCTGTGCCGGCATTCGCGTGCAATGGGGTGCGCGCGGCAATATCCGCCTGTGCTGGGAAGCACTGCCGATGTTCGAGAACTTCGCCGAGATCTTCTCTTACCCGGACGGCATCGATTTCAAGCAGACCGGCTATGCCATTCTTTGCCACCAGGAGTCGCATCTGGCGCAGTTGCGCCGCAATGCCGAGGTGCAACGCGAAGTGGGCATCGTCACGGAATTCCTCAGTCCCCAGGAACTGTCTGTCATGGCACCGGCGATCAACATCGAGGGACTGGTGGGTGCAAGTTTTTATGCGCGCGACGGCTCGGTCTCGCCGTTTCGCGTGCTCGATGGCTGCTACCGTGCGGCACGGCGCGAAGGCGCTGACATCCGCTATGGCGTGACGGTGCGCAGCCTGCAGCGCCACGGCGATGGCTTCACCCTGGAGAGCAGCGAGGGGATCTGGCAGGCCGGCAAAGTTGTGCTCGCCACCGACACCCGCATTCCAGAGCTGGCGGGCCAGCTCGGTGTCGATATTCCGGTGCGCCCGCAGCCGAACCAGGCCATGGTCACCGAACCTTTGCCGCCGCTGCTCGGGCCTTGCATCATGGCCTTTGCCAAGGAGATGTTCATCAACCAGGTGGCGCGCGGGAACTTTGTGATTCTCTGTGGCGACAAACGACGCGCCATGGGTTTCGATCATGCACCGACGGCCGACCTGTTCCCAAGCGCGGCGCAGCGTGCCATCAGCCTGATTCCGCAACTGGCGCAGGCACGCGTGCTGCGCACCTGGGGCGGACTGTATTCGGTGACGCCGGACATGCAGCCGGTGCTGGGCGAGAGCGCTGTTGCCGGTCTCTACATCGCGCTGTCCTCAGCCAAGGGCTTCATGACCGGACCGGCCGCCGGTCGCATCATGGCGCAAATCATTGACGGGCAAACCGTCGATCCCTGGGTTCCGGCGCTGACCCCCAATCGTTTCCAGGGCAATGTGGTGCTTGACGCAGAACCCGCGGTGATTTGAGGCCGGACCGAAGCCGTTCGCGGCGTCGGTCCGGCTCATTCAATCCCTTACTTGGTCGAGACCGTTTCCAGTGTTTCCCATTTGCCGGCCTTGACGCGGAAGAAGGTCACAGCGGCCGAGCGCAGGTCGCCCTTGTTATCAAATGCGATTGGTCCGGTGACACCCTTGAAATTGAGCTTGGCGATTTCGGGCAGGTACTTCTTCGGGTCGGCTGAATTGGCGGCCTTGATCGCGTTGATCAGCACGTTGGTGGCGTCGTAGCCGTAGGGCGCGTACATCACGACCGGGCCGTACTTGGCGCTGAACTTCTTGACGAATTCCGGGCCGCCCGGCATGTTCTCGATGGCCTGGCCGGAGTCGGCCGAGATCGTGCCTTCGGCGGCGTCCTTGCCGGCGAATGAAATGAACTCATCGGACGAAATCGAGGAGCCGAACAGCGGCGCCGTGATGCCCAGGTCCTGCATCTGGCGTTTCAGCGGACCAGCCTGCGCATTGAGGCCGCCATAGAAAATGGCCTGCACGTTCTTGGCCTTGATGCTGGTGAGAATGGCTTTGAAGTCGGTCGCCTTGTCGGTCGTGAACTCACGCGCCGCGACCTTGCCGCCCAGCGTCGGGACGGCATTGGCAATGACATCGGCCAGGCCCTTGCCGAAGGCGGTGCGGTCATCGATCACGGCGACCGACTTGAAGCCGAGCTTGGTCACGATATAGCTCGCCATCGCGGTGCCGACCTGCTGGTCGTCGCCGATGACGCGAAACGCCGTCTTGAAGCCCTGGCGTGTGAAAGTAGGGTTGGTGGCAGCTGGCGCTACCTGTGGAATACCGGCATCGCTGTAGACCTTGGATGCGGGAATGGTGGCACCTGACTGCAGGTGCCCGACCACGCCGGCCACGCGCATGTCGGTCAGACGGGTGGCGACACTGACCGCCTGCTTCGGGTCACCGGCATCGTCTTCCGAAATCAGCTCGAAACGCACGGCCTCGCCAGCGAGCTTGACGCCCGCCGCGTTGGCGTCGTCGATGGCGAGCTTGACGGCCGACTCGAAGTCCTTGCCGTAGCTGGCAGCGCCTCCGGTGTAGGGACCGGCAACGCCGATCTTGACGACCTTCTGTGCGAATGCGGGTGCGCAGGCGGCACCCAAGGCCAGGCCCAGGGCCAGAACGAGGGGTCGGGAAAGATGCGGGAAAAGTTTCATGCGGGTTAGCTCCTTGGTGGGTTGATGTGGAAAGTATGGGAATCAGCGCGCGGCGTCAAACGCAGCTTCGTGCGAATACGACAGCCAGTCACTGAGATACGGTGCAAGAGGTCGATCAACGACCAGCCACACGCGTTCTGGGTCCAGCCGCAGCAGCAGAACTGGAATATCGGCGAGCCGGCAGCGGCTGGTTCGACCGGCCTGGCGCGGGATTGCGGTGGCGTCCACCAGGTGCGAGAGCCAGTCATCAAGCTGCGCGCCGTGCAGTTCAAAGAGAGCGAGCGACTCGGACAAATCGACGGCCACTGCAGTGTCACTGCGCCCCGGCGCCAGCGCCGCCAGCAGTGCCTGCAGCGGCTCCGGGTGCAAGCCCAGCGCCAGCGTTTCCTGCGGGTTGCGCCAAGCCAGATAAGGGTCGCTGCCGCTCAGGCTCAGTGGCAGATCGGACCATTCCAGGCCCTGCGCTTGCACGGCGTCGCGCGCGCTGCCGTCGCCGGCAAAGTGCCGGATCGTCAGGGCGGTGACGCCGCTGAGTTGGCGGCAACGGGGCACGCCCGATGCTGCCTTGATGAGATCAGCCATGAAGACGCTCCCCGCTTGGATCAACAAAAGGTGTCTTGACAACTTCAACCTCGATTGGCTTGCCAAGGTGCCAGGCGCTGAGCCGCTCGCCCAGGCGCTGCGTGCCGCGCTTGAGCATGGCCAGCGCAATCGGCTGCTGCAGCGCCGGGCTGAAACAACTGCTGGTGATCAGGCCCTCGGCCTCAGTGGGCGGTGGCGTCAGCGACAGATGCGCGCCCACCGGCAAACGGCTGCGCCGGTCCAGCGGCTGCAAGCCGACCAGTTGCAGGCGATCAGGGTCGAGCCCGGCCGCGCGTGTCAGTGAACGCCGCCCCACAAAATTGGCCTTCTTCTTGTCAAGGCCGCGTGCCAGACCGACATCGCCGGGTAGCGTCGTGCCATCGGTGTCGGCACCGATGTGAATGAAGCCCTTCTCGGTGCGCATGATCATCAGCGCTTCGACACCATAGGCGCAGATGCCCAGGCTTTGTCCAAGGTCCCATAGGGCGTCGAGCAGGCCCAGCGCCTGCGACGAGGCCAGGTTGATCTCGTAGCCGAGTTCACCGTTGAAGCTGGCGCGCAGCACGCGGATCGCTTGGCCCTGGTAGCTTGATTCGCGCAGCGTCATGTGCTTCATCTGTGTCGGCGCCAGCGCCGCGTCGAAACCGAGTTTTTCAAGCAGACGCCAGGCGTTCGGGCCCGACACCGTGACGTTGCCCCACTGCGAGGTCACCGACACGACGAAGACGCGCAGGTTCACGTATTCGCATTGCAGCCATTCCTCGAACGCCAGCGCCGTGCGCTCGACGCCGCCCGAGGTGGTGTTGACCCAGAAGTGGTTCGGCGCCAGCCGCACCACGATGCCGTCGTCGATGACGATGCCGTTCTCGTTGAGCAGGGCGCCGTAGCGTGCGCTGCCCACCGCCAGATTCGATACATTGCCGACGTACATCAAGTCGAGAAAGGCGCCGGCGTCCGGGCCATAGACTTCGAGCTTGCCCAGCGGTGCGCCGTCAAACACGCCGACGCCGCGGCGCACCTCGGCCGCTTCGCGTTCAGCCGCGGCCAGCAGTTCTTCATTACGCAAGGGGTAAGCCGCTGGCCGCTCCCAGCCGCCAAATTCTTCAAACAGCGCACCGCGCGCCACATGAAAGGCACGCGCCGGCAGGCGCTTGAGCGGGCGGTAACGTGCGCCGTTGCGCCCGCCTACCAGGGTATTGATCGTCACCGGCTTGAACGGCGGGCGAAATCGCGTCGTGCCGACCTGCTCTGGTGTGCGCGCGCTGGCCTTGCCCAGCAGCACCAGTGCGTTGACGTTGCTGGTCTTGCCCTGGTCGCTGGCCATGCCGGTGGCGGTGTAGCGCTTGAGCAGCTCGACCGAGCGGTAGTTCTCGCGCGCCGCCAGTTCGATGTCGCTGCTGGCGACGTCGTTTTGCAGATCGACAAACTGCTTGCCGGGCTTGCACTTGAGTGCCGCCAGGGCTGCGGCTGAAGGCTGGTTGTCGGCCGGGACCAGGCCGGCGCCGCCGCTCGGTGCTGGCGGCATCACGCTGCCGGGGGTGATGCGGCCAACCTGCTCGGCGTGGGCCAGCGCAGCGTCGAGATCGAAGACACCCGCCGCCGCGCCAACAACGGCAACGCCGCTGAGCAGGCGTTCCGGCACAAACATCGAAGACTCCTGCAGCCATTTGAGCTGTCCGCCGGCCTGAGAATAAAGGTTGACATTGGGCGTGTGGCCACCGGCGCTGGCGACCACGTCGGCCGCGATCGATTGCAGCTTGCCGCCATCGTTGCCGGCCACCTGCACGCCCTGCACTGCGCTTTTTCCCTTGACGCCGACCAGCACGCTACTCGGCAACACCGGAACACCGGCTGCTGAGGCCAGCCCCTTACCAACTTCATGCGCGGCGCGCCGGTCAACGATGGCCGCGACTTCAATGCCGGCGCTGCGCAAGGCTTGCGCCACACCGTAGGCGCTGTCGCAGGCGGTTGCCAGCACAACCCGCTTGCCGCAGGCCACGCCGTAATGCGAGGCGTAGCGTTGCACGGCATTGGCGAGCATGACACCCGGGCGGTCGTTATCAGGGAACAGCATGGGCCGCTCGAAGCTGCCGGTGGCCAGGATGACCTGCTTGGCGCGGATCTTCCAGAGCCGCTCGCGCACCGCACCAGGTGGGTTCGTACCTCCGAGCGATTCGATGGCCGTGGCCAGATTGTGGTCGTACAGCCCGAGCATGGTGCTGCGCGTCTGGATGGCAACGCCGGCCTGTGCCAGCGCGCTGCGCAGGCTGGCCAACTGGCGCGCTGCTGCAGCGTCGCCGAGCAGGGCCTGGCTCAGTGCCCAGCCACCTGCTTGCACGTCGGCTTCGAGCAGCAGCACCTCGCGCCCGGCGCGCGCTGCTGAGAGCGCGGCCTGCAGGCCCGCCAGCCCGGCGCCCACCACCAGCACCTCGGTGTTGACCGAGATCTCGTCGTAGCGCTCGGTATCGGGTCCATCGGCCGCGACACCGAGGCCCGCCATGCGCCGTATCGTCGG
Source organism: uncultured beta proteobacterium (assembly GCA_903920695.1). Lineage (GTDB taxonomy): Bacteria > Pseudomonadota > Gammaproteobacteria > Burkholderiales > Burkholderiaceae_C > Rhodoferax. The sequence goes on along the minus strand of CAIXNB010000033.1, from coordinate 79,565 downwards.
TTCGAACAGATGCCAGTTCGGCCACATGAAAGTCTTGTAGTAAAAGCCGGCCGGCAGGAACGCGGCGAGTTGGCCGATGCCGGCTGCCAGATCAAATTCGAGGCTGGGCCAGCCGTTGCCGCTGACGGCGCTCAAGCCGTCGCAGGCCTGGATGTCGGTGGTGCGCGTGTTGGGTGTGCGCAGCGCGCCGTCACCGACATCGATCAGGCCGCTGGGCTCTTCCACGCCGCAGGAAAAAATGCCGCGCGGCCGGTGCAGTTTGTAGCTGCGTCCCACCAGCATGGTGCCCTGCGCGAGCAGCGCCGAGGCCACCGTGTCGCCGGCAAAACCGGTCACTGCGCGGCCATTGAAATCAAACGACAGGCTTTGTGATCGATCGATCCAGACGCCGTGCGGCGCCGCCAAGCGATATCCGCTCATGGCCGAATCTCCTGTGCCGCTTGCGGTTTCGGATCGGTCATGCGGTAGACCGCGTGAATCTCATGCGTGACGGTGTCGCGCAGCACATTGAACCACTGGCCACAGCCATAGGTGTGGCGCCAGCGCTCGGCATGCAGGCCGCGCGGGTTGGCGCGGCCAAACAGGTAGTCGCCCCAGGTTTCGTCGCTGCAGTCGAGCGCCGGGCGCTCGATGTGCGAGGTGCCGCCGCAGTTGAATTCGTTGTCAGGCCGGACCCCGCACCAGGGGCAGTTGATGGTCATCATGGTGTGGTTCTCAGTGCGCGATGCCGGCAGCGCCGGCCTCGTCGATCAGTCGGCCGCTGTGGAAGCGTTCCAGCTGGAACGGCTCGGCCAGTTCGTGGTTCTTGCCGGTGGCGAGCAGATGCGCCAGCGTCCAGCCGCCGACCGGAATTGTTTTGAAACCGCCTGTGCCCCAGCCGCAGTTGATGGAAAGACCGGGCACGCCGGTGGCGCCGATGATCGGGCTCGAGTCCTGCACCACGTCAACCGTGCCGGCCCACTGGCGCAGCAGGCGCAAGCGGCCAAACGAGGGGAACATCTCGGTCGTGGCGGCCAGCACCTGCTGCGTGATCGCGAAACTGCCGCGCTGCGCGTAGGAGGGGAACAGGTCGAGCGCGCCGCCGAACACGATCTCGCCCTTGTCGGACTGGCTCCAGTAGGTGCCGACCGCCGGCGACAGCACCACGGTGTCGAGTACCGGCTTGACCGATTCCGACACCATCGCCTGCAGCGCGTAGCTGGTCACGGGCAGGCGCACACCGGCCATGGCGGCGAGTTGGCTCGAGTTGCCGGCAACGGCCAGTGCCACCTGCTCGGCGCGGATCTCACCGCGCGTGCTCTGCACGCCGACCACGCGATTGCCCTCTTTGATGAAGCCGGTGACGGCGCAGTCCTGCACGATGTCGACACCGAGCGCCGAGGCCGCGCGCGCATAGCCCCAGGCCACGGCATCGTGGCGCGCGGTGCCGGCGCGGCGCTGGATCAGACCGCCCAGGATCGGGTAGCGCGCATCCGAGTTGAAGTTCAGGCGCGGCGCAAGTTCGCGCACCTGCAGTGCCGTGAGGATCTCGGCCTCGATGCCATTGAAGTGCATGGCATTGGCCCAGCGCGACAAATTGTCCAGGTCGTGGCGCGAGTGGGCGAGCGTGATCAGGCCGCGCTGGCTGAGCATGATGTTGAAGTTGAGCTCAGTGGAGAGGCCCTCGTAGAGCTTGAGCGCAAAGTCGTACAGGCGCGCGCTCTGCGGGTACAGGTAGTTGGAGCGCACGATGGTCGTGTTGCGCCCGGTGTTGCCGCCGCCGATCCAGCCCTTCTCCAGCACCGCGACATTGGTGACGCCGTGGTTCTTTGCCAGGTAGTAGGCGGTGGCCAGGCCGTGGCCACCGCCGCCTATGATGATGGCGTCGTAGCGCGACTTGGGCTCCGCCTCGCGCCAGGCCGGTGCCCAGTCCTGATGCGAGGGGGCAGCGGCGAACAGGTTCCAGGCCGAGTATCGGGTTCTCTTGTTCAGTTCATTCATGTTGGGTTGGTCACCACATGTCGACCCTGAAAGCCCATCGACCAAGCCGATGAACGAAAGAGCCGGACGAGCAGTGCATAGGCCCGACGGGACAAGTTCACTGCGTCAAAAAACATTCTACGAGCAGTCTGATCCGGTGCAAGGACGTAATTGGCATATTGATAGTTGAAAACAGCTTAAGCCGGCACCGGTTCAATCGACTACCTGCAGTACATTGACCGCCCGTTCGACCACTTCACGCGTCAGCGTCGGCGCAAAGGTTTCGATGAAGCTGTAGGTATAGCGGCGCAGCCAGGTGCCACGCCGGATCGCCAGGCGTGTCAGGTTGATTTCGAACAAATGGCGGGCATCGAGCATGCGCAACTGCGTGTCGCGTTCGGCATCGAGCGCGATCGAGGCGATGATGCCGACACCCATGCCGAGCTCGACATAGGTCTTGATGACGTCGGCGTCCATGGCGGTCAGCACGACGTTGGGCTGCAGATTAGCGCGTGCGAAGGCGTCGTCGATATGCGAGCGACCGGTGTAGCCCAGGTTGTAGGTGATGATCGGGTACTGGGCCAGTTGTTCCAGCGTCACGGCCTCGCCGTGTGCCAGCAGCGGATGGCCGGGCGGCACCACGATGCTGTGGGTCCAGCGGTAGCAGGGCAGGGTCACGAGTTGTGGGTAAAGCGCTAAGGCCTCGGTGGCGACACCGATGTCGGCCTCACCCGTGAGCAGCATCTCGGCGACTTGTTTGGGCGAGCCCTGGTGCAGGTGCAGGCTGACCAGCGGAAACAGGGCCCGGAAATCACGCACCACATGCGGCAGCGCGTAGCGTGCCTGTGAATGGGTGGCGGCCACCGTCAGGCGGCCGTCGATGCGGGAGGCGAAATCCTCGCCGGCGCGTTTGAGATTCTCGGCGTCGAGCAGCATGCGCTCGACGATGGGCAGCAGCGCCGCACCGGGCGGCGTCAGGCCCGTCAGGCGCTTGCCGGCGCGCACGAAGATGTCAACGCCGAGTTCTTCTTCCAGCTCGCGGATCTGCCGGCTCACACCCGGCTGCGAGGTGCACAGGATGGTGGCGACCTCGGTCAGGTTAAAGCCGCTTTGCACCGTGACGCGCACCGAGCGCAGTTGCTGGAAGTTCATGGCTGTGCCTGTTTCAGAAACCAGCCAGCACCGCGCCCTTGAATTCGGTCTGGATGAACTTGCGGATGTCTTCCGAGTGGTAGGTCTTGACCAGCTTGGCAACCCAGGGCTTGTCCTTGTCCTGCTCGCGCACCGCAATCAGGTTGACGTAGGGGCTCTTGGCGCTTTCCTGCGCGATGGCGTCGCGGTTCGGCTGCAGACCAGCGGACAGCGCGTAGTTGGTGTTGATGGCGGCGGCGTCCAGATCGTCCAGCGAGCGCGGCAGTTGCGCGGCATCGAGCTCGACGAACTTGAGCTTCTTCGGGTTTTCGATTACGTCCAGCGGCGTGGCTTTGAGGCCGGCTTCGGGCTTGAGTTTGATCAGGCGCTGGTCTTGCAGCACCAGCAGCACGCGCCCGCCGTTGGTCGGGTCGTTCGGGATGCCGAACTTGGCGCCTTCCTTGAGTTCGCCCAGGCTCTTGACCTTCTTCGAATACAGGCCAATCGGAAAATTGACGGTGTAGCCGACCGAAACCAGTTTGTAGCCACGGTCTTTCACCTGCTGGTCGAGATAGGGCTTGTGCTGGTAGCTGTTGGCATCGAGGTCGCCAGCGGCCAGCGCAGCGTTCGGTTGCACATAGTCACTGAACTCGACGATCTGAATCTTCAGACCGTCCTTCTCCGCGAGCTTCTTGACCTGCTCCATGATCTGGGCGTGCGGCCCGGCCGTGACGCCGATCTTGATCGGCTTGTCCTGCGCCATGGCCGGCAGCAGGGCAGTGGCGGCGAGCAGGGCGATGGCGGATTGAATGAAAAGTCGTTTGGTCATGAAGAGTCCTTGAGATAGCAGATTGAAAAGAGTGTCATTGCGGACTTGATCCGCAATCTAGGGTTCGCGTGGCAGTGGATCCCGGATCGAGTCCGGGATGACAATCGAGTGCTCATTTGTGGCTGATGCGCCGCACCAGCGCATCGCCCAGGCTTTGCATCGCCTGCACAAAGAGCACGAGCACCAGCACAACAGCGGCCATCACTTCGGGCAGAAAGCGTTGGTAGCCGTAGCGGATGCCGAGGTCACCGAGTCCGCCGCCGCCGATGGCGCCGGCCATGGCCGAGTAGCCGGTCAGGCTCACCAGAGTGATCGTCAGCGCCGCCACGATACCGGGCAGTGCTTCGGGCAGCAGCACCTTGAAAACGATTTGCCGCGTGCTCGCACCCATCGCCTGCGCCGCTTCGATCAGACCGTGATCGACTTCGCGCAGCGCCGACTCCACCAGCCGCGCCACAAAGGGACCGGCGGCCAGCGTCAGCGGCACGACGGCGGCGGCGGTGCCGATGGATGAACCGGTCAGCAGCCGCGTGAGCGGAATCACGGCCACCAGCAGGATGATGAAAGGCGTTGAGCGCACGGCATTGACCACGCCGCCGACAAGACGATTGGCCGGGCTGTTGGCCAGCACACCGCCGCGATCCGTCAGGCGCAGGTAGACACCGAGCGGGATGCCGATCAGCGAGCCCAGCAGGCCCGAGATGCCGACCATGACAATGGTCTCGCCCAGCGAACTGACGAACAGTTCGAGCAGTTCAACGCTGAAGGTGCTAAACATGGGAGACCTCCTGCACCAGCACACCGCTGCTGCGCAGATAAGCCACGGTGGCGCGCAACTGTTCGTGCGCACCGCGTGCCAGCACGGCCAGCGCACCAAAGGGCCGGCCCTGCACGTCGTCAATCTGGCCGTGCAGGATGTTCAGATCAACCTGGAAGCGCCGGATCACGTCCGACAGGATCGGCTGATCGGATTCGCAACCCGAGAACACCAGGCGCAGCAGCCGTGCCTGCGAAGCCGGCGCACTGCCCAGAATGGCGCGCACCCGCGCCAGCACGGGTTCAGGCAGAGTCTGCGGCACGACATCGTCGAGCAGGCTGCGCGTGACTTCGTGCTGGGGGCGGCTGAAGACGCTCAGGGTCTGGCCCTGTTCCACGATGCGGCCGGCGTCGATGACGGCGACCTGATCGGCCACCTGCTTGATGACCTGCATCTGGTGCGTGATCAGCACAATCGTGAGGCCGAACTCGCGCCGGATCTCGCGCAACAGGGCCAGGATGGAGCGCGTCGTTTCCGGGTCCAGCGCCGAGGTCGCTTCATCTGACAGCAGCACCTTGGGCCGGCTCGCCAGCGCGCGCGCAATGCCGACACGCTGCTTCTGGCCACCGCTGATCTGCGCCGGGAAGCGGTCTTTGAGCTCGCTCAGGCCCACCAGCTCCAGCAGCGGCAGCACGCGCGCCGCAATCTCGGCGGGGCGCAGGCCTTCCAACTCCAGCGGCAGCGCCACGTTGTCGAACACGCTGCGTGAGGCCAGCAGATTGAAGTGCTGAAAGATCATGCCAATGTCGCGCCGCGCCGCGCGCAGTGCATTGGGTTGCAGTGCTGTCAGGTTGCGGCCATCGACCAGCACCTGGCCGGCAACGGGCCGGTTGAGCAGGTTGATGGTGCGCACCAGCGAACTTTTGCCCGCGCCGCTGCGGCCGATGACGCCGAAGATCTCGCCGCGCGGCACCTTCAGATCAATGCCACGCAGCGCCTCGACCGGGCCGTGTGCGCCGTGGTAGGTCTGAAAGATTCCCTGAAGTTCGATCACAAGGTGTTCTACAACTTGGCGATCGACACTTCGGTCGACTTGACCAGCGCCACCACTTCCGTGCCGATGACCAATTGAAGCTCGTCAACCGAGCGCGTGGTGATGACCGAGGTAACGATGCCCCAGGGGGTTTCGACGTCAATCTCCGAAACGACGTCGCCGCGAATGATTTCGTGCACTTTGCCGCGAAACTGGTTGCGCACATTGATGGCTTTAATGGACATGATGGTTTCCTGAATTCAGATGGCCCAGCGCAGGCTCTGGACTGGCACGCGCGACCAGTTGCTCTGGCGGGGCGCGCGTTGGGGGGCTTGGGTTCTGGTTGCGAGCTTGCAGGTCCGGGCCTGACCGGGGACAGCTTCCGACAGGCCCCAGGCCTGCGTTGTGACGCGCAGCACGCGCGCCAGTTCGCGTTGCACGCAGTGGCTCTGTTGTTGCAAAACGATCATGCTGGTTCTCCCCGGAAAATGTGTGCCTGACAGCCTCTGCGCTACTTCTTCAGGTAGATCTGGTCAAAGCTGCCACCGTCGGCAAAGTGATCCTTGTCGGCTTTGGTCCAGCCGCCAAAAGCCTGCTCAATCGTGAACAGATTGACCTTGGGCAGTTGCTTGACGTACTTGGCCTGAAACTTTTCGGAGATCGGGCGGTAGAAGTTCTTGCCGGCGATGTCCTGGCCTTCGTCGCTGTAGAGGTATTCCAGATAGGCGGTGGCGACAGCGCGCGTGCCCTTGCGGTCCACGTTCTTGTCGACCACGCTCACGGGAGGCTCGGCCAGGATGCTGATCGAGGGGTAAATGATGTCGACCTTGCTGCCGAATTCTTTTTCCAGCAGATGCGCTTCGTTCTCCCACGAGATGAAGACATCACCCTGGTTGCGCTGGGCAAAGGTGATCGAGGAGCCGCGCGCGCCGGTGTCGAGCACCGGTACGTTCTTGTACAGGGCCTGCACGAAGTCTTTCGCCTTGGCATCACCGCCGAACTTGCGCTTGGCGAACTCCCAGGCTGCCAGGTAGTTCCAGCGCGCGCCGCCCGAGGTCTTCGGGTTCGGTGTGATGACGCTCACGCCCGATTTGATCAGATCGTCCCAGTCCTTGATGCCCTTCGGATTGCCCTGGCGTACCACCAGCACGATGGTCGAGGTGTAGGGCGCCGAGTTGTGCGGCAGGCGCTTTTGCCAGTCGGAGATCAGCCAGCCACCGTTCTTGTAGAGCGCATCCACATCGCCGGCCAGCGCCAGCGTGACGACGTCCGCGTCCAGGCCGTCAATCACCGAGCGCGCCTGCTTGCCCGAGCCGCCATGCGACTGCTTGATGACCACGTCCTGCCCGGTCTTGGCCTTCCAGAACTTGCTGAAAGCGGCATTGAACTCGACGTAGAGCTCGCGCGTCGGGTCATACGACACGTTGAGCAGCGTCACCGCCGGCTGCGCTGCCGCGCTCAGGGCGATGCCGGCCAGCAGGGTGCTGGCGGCGAGATTGAAAACAGTTCGGCGCTTGATCATGTTCGACTCAGAAAATCCATTGCGAAATTGCGATGGGGTGGATTCTGGGAGCGAACCATCAAAACGGGAACTACCGAGTTATTACTTCTTAATTACCAAATTATCTGAGGCCTTGCGCGCGCTGTGGCAGGGCAGCGGTGCCGTTGTGGCCGGGGTCGTGAGGGCGATGCTGCAAACCGTTTGTCCGCGTCTGCCTGTGTTTGAGCATGCTGGGCTTTGATGCATTGCTTCTCGATGCGAACGAGGCAGGGTAGCTGTGGTTCCAAATGGCAGAGGAAGCGGTCGGGCATCTGAGAATTGGGAAGGCCGAGATCCGGTCATAAGCTGCCGCTGGCGGCTCGTGGCCGTGGGGCAGGGCCAGACACACAAGCGACGTTCGACTTCCCGAACAGCCTGCTCCAAACCGGTCCTCCTAGGCTGCGAGTCTTGGTTGGCAGTTTGGAACCATTTCGATATTCTGAGCAACCGAACTCGAACAGTTGCGCGCAAAGCTGACCTGCTGGCAGCGGGTGGATTTGACAATTTCGTGAAGATTGCGAGTGCAAAGGAAAACATAATCGTTCAATCGTTGTTGCCATTGTGGATGGTGCGACCAACATGCGTGAACATCAAACGAATCAAGGACTGCCGATGGCAGAAGACGCAGCTTTCAACTTTAACGGTGAAACTCAACGACAGAGAAGCAAGGGCAAGATGGCTTCTGACGCCAGACTGTGCAGCGAACCGAATGCCATTGCTCGATTCGATATGAATAACTCTCAAGCGCAGTACATGGCTCAAAAGCGATTCAAGTCGCTTGATGGTCTTCGTGCCATCAGTATCTTGGCGGTCATTTGGCACCATACCGCGCCGACCTGGGTTGGGCACACGCTTTCCCTCATTGGTGCGCAAGGTGTTTCTCTATTTTTTTCCATCAGCGGCTTTTTGATCACCACGCTGTTGCTGCGTGAGCAATCACGCAAGGGACAAATCGATTTCAAAGCTTTTTATGTGCGTCGGGCCTTGCGCATCTTTCCGCTCTACTACGGTGTGCTCATTCTCTACATTGCCATCGTCACTCTGTTGGAACCAAACACCGCAAGCGGTCAGGCATTCTTTGGAAACCTGATTTACTTTGCCACCTACACATCTAATATGTTTGTTCCACTTGATGGTCGTGTGATTTTTTACTTTGCATGGTCGCTGGCAGTTGAGGAGCAGTTCTATCTTCTTTTGCCCTCCACGCTTCTTTTGGCCGAAACTGTCAAGCGGACAAGCGTTGTTTTATTTCTTGCATTTTTGATATGCGTTGGCGGACAACTGATAGGCAACAAATTCCTGTCAGCGGTTCCTTTGCCTATCGTGGCAGGCGCACTGCTGGCCATCACGCTCAACAATGCTCGAGGCTATGAGATGCTGCGGCCAGTCTTGGGGCAAACGTGGTCCGCACCCGTTGTAGGAGCCGCGCTGGCCATCGCCTTGTTATTGCCGGATGTCCCCGGGTTTGTGGCCGCCCTGCTTTTCGCGGCCTGGGTCGGGGCCTGTGTTACGCAGACACACCACCCCTTGGCAAAACTGTTTGCGTTGAAACCTGTGGCCTATATCGGGTCGATCAGTTACGGCATGTATATGCTGCACATGTTGTGCAAGAACGCCGTCGTCAAGGTTCTGGGGGCGGTCGGGCTCAGCAACGGCGGACTGGAGGTTTTTGGCTTGACTTTTGTCGTGACGGTTGCGGTGGCAAGCTTGAGCTTTAGGTACTTTGAGCGTTGGTTTTTGGGGTTGAAGGCGGGATTTGAGCGGTAATTGCGTCGCCGGTTACCTTTTCGTCTATCACGCAGTCCGCAGAGAGAAAGCCGTACTGCCACATTCAGGTGATGATGCGGGTCCAGGCGGCCGGGGTGCGATAAAGATCATCGACCTTTTGCTGGGAGGCTATGTCATCTTGGCGGTCTGCCACCGTTCCCTTTCAGGGTGTGCGTCAGCGGGCGCTGTTTGTGCCAAAGGGGTTGCGCTACTACTTCATGCAGCGCGATGGCGCGATACTCAACATTGTGCTGCGCCCCATCCTACGAATCATCGCTAAAGCTTGGCAAGCGGACTTGACACGGCTGCCCTGGCTCTGTGGCATAAAACCAATTGCGATTGAGCGACCATGAACCAGCCGTTTATGGCGGTCGGCTCCCGCTGCCTCTCCGAAGTCGACACCGTCGCTCTGAATGTCAGCAACGGGTCCGGTCTTGCCGGTGACCGCCGAAAGTTCAACACCGCTCGGTAGTCCACTCGCGTTATCGGCCTGGTCTGGTTGGATTTGAACGCAAAGACCGGCGAGATTGCGGCACAGCTTGACGTACCATTCACGGCAAATTTGCCGGAGAGTATGAAATGAAGGAGTTTCGCCCAGCGAAGAAGCGCGTTGAAGTCTCGGTCGGAGAATCAGTTCGTATTCTTCGGGAACTTCAGGAGCTAAGCCAAAGCCAGCTTTCGGCGCTCACAGGCATTCCACAGGCCACCATTTCTGCAATCGAGAATGGTCGTGTCCATTTGGGTGTTGAGCGCTCGAAAATGCTTGCGCACGCACTCCGGTGTCACCCGGCGGTGCTTGTATTCCCTGGCTGGGAAGTGCCGCTTGACCAGGCCGCATAATTCCATTCCCAAACTATCCCTGTCGTTGTTGCTCCGCCTTGCCGTGCTACAGCACTGTCTGCGGCATCAAGCCTAGACGGGAATGATTTGGAAACGGAATAGGCATCCGCAAAGCACGAGTTCCAAAGAGCTTGCTATCGGGGTCAAGCCGTCGATTTCTGACCGAGGTCTGCAAAGTTGCTGATTTTGACTACGCCGTCCGGGAAACGTGCAACCACTTCCAATTGACCACCCATGGCTTCAATATGACTGCGCAGAGTGGACAAATACATATCGGTTCGCCTTTCAATTTTGGCGATGGCCGGCTGCTGCACATGCAAAACGTCGGCCAACATTTTTTGAGATAGTCCACGCGCCTGACGCAACTCATTCAGAGGCATCGCGGCCAACATGATTTGCGCATTCTCAGCAGAGCGCGCTTGCGCTTCTGGCTTCATGCGCGCGCGTAGTTCGCTAAATTTCTTAGCCATCGATCAGTCCTTCTTTTCGGAGTTGTTCTATATGTCGGTCGTAGAGTTGGTCGGCTATGGGGATGTGGATTTCGTACCAGCGATGATCTCCAGTTTTGTCGCCGCCAATCAGCAAGATCGCTGAGCGGCGCGGATCAAATGCGTACAGTGTTCGCAACGGCTTTCCTCCCTGTTGCGTTCGAAGCTCTCGCATGTGCTTATGCCTTGAGCCGTTGATGCCGCTGCTGTGCGGAAAGCCAAGCCCAGGCCCGCGCGCTTCCAGAAGGCGTACGCTCGAATCAAGCGCTTCCTGTTCTTCCTCAGACAGGGTGGCCCACCAGTCGCCGAATTCATCGGTGTATTCAACTTCCCACGTCATTGGCCAACTATAGCGAGTTGAATGTATTCCGTCAATGGAATAATCTAAGATTCCTAATCTGCGGCCATTGAGGGTTGTCGGCAATATTCGGGATGCTATTGCTGCCAGCGCACAAGCTGGAGCCAAGGGGCTTGTGGCGCCGGGCTGCTTTGCTTCTTGGCCTGACCTTCCTCCGTTCGCCGCGCAGCCCCGCCTCGGCTTTGTGAGCCGCAACTGTGCAATGGTGGACCGGTGCAAGCTGCAAGGCAGCCCCCGAGTCTGTTGCGCCGCAACTCTGGCCGGGCCGGTAAACGAGCTGACCCCTGCGCCATAGATTGAGAACGGTCGTGTCAATTTGGGCGTCGAGCGCTCGAAAACGCTTGCCCGAGCACTCCGGTGTCACCCGGCGGTGCTGGTATTCCCTGGCTGGGAAGTGCCGCTTTGCCAGGCCGCATAATTCCATTGCTAAACCATCCCTGTCGTTGTTGCTCCGCCTTGCCGTGCTACAGCACTGTCTGCGGCATCAAGCCTAGACAGGAATGATTTGGAAACGGAATAAGCATCCGTAAAGCGCGAGTTCCAACGACCTTGCCGTAGGGGTCAAGCCGTCGATTGTTGACCGAGCTCGGCGGCGAGATTGAAAACAGTTCGGCGCTTGATCATGTTCGACTCAGAAAATCCATTGCGAAATTGCGATGGAGTGGATTCCAGCATATCTATGGCGGGCCATTGGGGATGCGAATCCGGCGGTGCTCGCTCCGTCTGGCGCTATGCTTGGACCATGCACACCATCAGACCCGTTCACTTCTCCCCAGTCGCTGCTTCAGCCCAAGTTCCGCAATCAGACCTTGACCCCATCGTGGGCGGTCGGGTTGAGTTGCAGTTGCTCACCACGCTCAAATGCAACCTCAAGTGCAGTTACTGCTCATTGGGTGTGGGCGAGGTGTTGGGCTCGCAGGTTCACGTTGCGTACGACATCGAGCAGCTCAGCGCTTTTGTCGACAAGCATCTTCAGGGCAAGGAGGTCTATGTCACCTTCTACGGTGGCGAGCCCACGCTCAACCAAGCCCTGATGATGGACGTGATGCGCCGCTTTCCGCGCTTTCGCTTTCAGCTGCAGACCAATGCCACGCTGATCGACAATTTGCAGCCTTGGGTCTTGGGGCGGTTGTCCAATGTTCTGGCCTCCATCGACGGTGGCGAAGCCATCACCGACGGTTACCGGGGGCGCGGCATTTACCGCCAGGTCATCAAGAACCTCAAGGAGGTGCGCGAACAGATCGGCGGCTCGGTCACCGCGCGGGTTACCTGGAGCAACCCCGACACCTCCTTTGAGGAACTCGACAAGCTGGTGAGTGAAGACTCGCCATTTGACTATCTGTACTGGCAGTTTGTGGCCGATGAAATGTATGCCGGCGACTCGATGGCCAAGCGCCAGGCCGTGCTGGTGCAGTTGATCGACAAGTTTTTTTCCCGCTCGGATGTGCTCTACCCGCTGATTCCCTTGATGGGCATGCTGCGCAACAAGCTCTTTCCGACGCGGGCGCAGGAGCTGTATGCGGGCCGCGCCCAATGCCGCGTCTCCAGCCACCTGCTCAACGTCATGCCCAGCGGCGAAATCTACCCCTGCCCCGACATGCTCTACGACCCCGCCATGAAGATGGGCGACATCCAGTCGAACTGGTTGAAAAAGAGCCCGCTGCAACAGACTTCGGCCATGCCTTGCGAGAGTTGTGACGCCTATGCCTGGTGCCGCGGCAACTGCATGAAGAACATGCACGTTGGCTACGTCTTGCAGGACACGCGCTACCGCGTCAATGTGGTGGAACCGATTTGCGAGCTGATCCGTTTCATGGGCCGCGAGATTGACAAACACCAGCCCCAAGCCTGGTTTGAACAGGCCACGCTGCCGGTGCGCCGGCAGGTCATGGAATGCGAAGTCTACGAGTACGTGGAAATCATGCCTTGAGGCATGGCGGTGAGCGGGCGGCAGCCTAGTTGCCCCTTTCAAAGTGGACAGAAAGTTCTGTTTTTGGTCAATTTTCGTGGCGATAAGCTATTGATCCAATTGGATGTTCAATGTGATCCTTGGCATTTGAAATTTATGTTGAACATGGTCTGCGCCGGTAGACCAGTCGTGATAAACAAATTGTTTATACTTGCTCCGTGATTGAAAGCTTTGCCAATACCGAAACCGAACGCCTCTTTGCCAGTGGCAAGTCGCGCCGCTTGCCGCCAGACATCTTGCGCCGCGCGGTGATGCGATTGACCCAGCTCGACGCGGCCACTGTGGCGGAAGATATGCGCCAGCCGCCATCCAATCGGCTCGAAGCCTTGGGTGGCAAGCGCGCTGGGCAATGGAGCGTCCGCATCAACGATCAGTGGCGCGTGTGCTTCCGGTTTGAGAGCGGCAATGCGTTTGATGTTGAGATCGTGGATTACCACTGAGGAATGATGCGTATGAAGACCAAGACACCCGTGAACAACTTGCCCGCCATACACCCCGGCGAGTTCTTGCGCGAGACGCTGGATGAACTGGGACTGACGCAGGCGGCTTTTGCCGAAGCCATTGGCGTCTCGCCCATGCGCGTGTCGCATCTGCTCAAGGGTGACCGCCCCGTGACCGCCGAACTGGCTCTGCGTTTGGGACGCGCGCTCGGGCAGACGCCGCAATACTGGTTGAACTTGCAAACCACCTATGACCTGAAGAAGGCGCAGGCTGAAATGAAAGACAGCTTGTTGGCGGTACGGGAACTGATTGCCGTGTGACCTTATCTTTCAAATGATGCCTGCGGCTGCAAGCTCGGCGTGCGACATAGCCCAGTCAAGCGGTACCGTGCTGAGTGCCGCATTTTTCGCAGCCAAAGAGTCGAGCAGGATCACGACGATTGATCCGGGTAGTGTCATCGCTCCCTCTCGAAGCGCCCTGCTGATCCGGTCCCTTTCCATGCGCATGCCTCTTGCCTCCCAGTGGTCATTGATCTCAATCACCCTGCATCCCGTGGTCGCCTCGCGCTGCATTTCAACTGCCCATGAACGTTAGTTTTTGGTACAGCGTGAACAAGAATGCCACGCGTTCGGCATCCGTTTTCCAACTCCTTTTGCCGCCGTTCAGCGCGTAAGCTGCGTCTACCGCCGCATCCAGCGCTCGATGGGCTTTGAACAAGCCCACCGACATCGGCGGGTTATATAGATCTGCCAGCGTGGCGTTGCCCTCTGCGGCCCGCGCATCCAGCACGGCTTGCGCCGCAGCCTCGATGGTGGCGCGCGTCTTTCCTGCCAATGCTTGTGCTTGCTTCTTCTGCAAATCCGGCCAGGGGAAATTGTTATAGACAATCTGGTTGGTGTAGCGGTAGTCGCTTTTGAGCCGGCCGCAGACGTGACTGACCCAAGCCATGTGCATGCGTGACGTCAGCATGCCGAATTCATAAAGACCGGCGTTCGGGATGACCATAACGAGGTTGCTCGCAATCACGTCCAGTGGCATGAAACCGATTGGGACAATGCTTCGGCGTTCTGAGGAAACGCTCGGAATCAGCAGGTATTTCCCCTCCGGTTGCCGGTTCTCCCCAAACAGATGCGGCGTGAACGCGAGCGCCCTCGTGGCGGCGCGGCTGCTGGCCTTTCGATGTGCCTCGACGGCACGCACGCGCTTCATGACTTCGGGCATGGCTTTCAGTTCTGCCGCTGGGCAATCCTTGAGCCAGAGACACCAGCGCTCCAGGTTGTTGATGAATTCATCGGCGCCCAGGAAGCGGCGAATCCACGGCTCAGCCAGAGGTTCCTTCGCTAGCAACTGGTCTTTTTCCTGACTCGACAACAACAAATGCCCACCATCGTTTGGCATCGAGCCAAAGACAATCTCAGGCACGGCGCAAATGGGTCTGCGGCGTTTGTCAATGACGAGGTCTGCCGCGTCCACCAGATATGGGTTGATATTGCCGACGTCGGCAATCACGGGCTCGGACTTGACAGTTTCGTAGTCAGCCAGCGGCACCTTCTTTGGTTTGTCCACGCCAAAGCCGATGATTACGCAATGCACGGCTGCGCGGCCCGGCGCGTCGTTGCTCCACTGAAAAGTTCGGTGTGCAAACTGGATGTGCATGCCCTGGCTCAACATCCAACTCCAAAGCGGCGCCACCTGCTCGCCTTGTGTGATGCTGTTGGTTGATACAAAGCCACAACGCACCTTGCGCCGCGCCAAGGTCTCGGCACGATCCACGTCGACAAACAGGTCATCAAGTCCAGCGTGCGCACCGGCGAATCGGACATCCTTGAACTTCTTGCGGTCCCGGCTGGTGGCGGCGGCAATGCCGGCAAAGCTGTCGGGTGCCGTCGTGATGTAACGCGCCGCCTTCACGTACCAGCCCGCCACGTAATCCAGTACACCGGCACCGCGCATACCTTGGCACACGGTTTCCATATCGACCTGCTGTTCTTCCGACTGGTGCTGTTTGCCGACAAACGGCGGGTTGCCCAGAATGTAGTTGAGCTTGGTTGGCGGAACAAAGTCAGCCCAGTCGATGCGCAGCGCATTGCCTTGACGGATGTGGGCGCTGCGTTTGAGTGGCACGCGCAACATGGGCTCGCCAAATTCGGTGCCGGCTTCGACATTCATCTGGTGGTCGGTGAGCCACATGGCGACCTGTGCCACCTGTGCCGGAAACTCCTCGTACTCGATGCCATAGAACTGGTCAACATCGACCTTCAGGAAATCGAACACATGGCCAATCCGCGCGCCAAAGTGGGCGGCGGCACGCATTACGTCGATTTCCAGTCTGCGCAGTTCCCGGTACGCCACAACAAGGAAGTTGCCGCAACCGCAGGCGGGGTCCAAGAACGTGAGGGCTTGCAGCTTCTTGTGGAATTCGAACAAGTGCGCGGCGTTGCCTTTGCTGCGCTCGAATTCGGTCCGCAGTTCATCGAGAAACAAGGGCGCTATCAATTTCAGAATATTGGTTTCGCTGGTGTAGTGCGCACCCAGCTCACGGCGGCGCTCCTTCTTGTCCAGCTCAATGACGCGCTGGAACATCGCACCAAAGATGGCGGGTGAGATGTTGCCCCAGTTGCGTTTCGCCAGCGTGAGCAAGAGCTCGCGCATGGTCGTGTTGAAAGCGGGCGGATCGATTCGTTCTTCAAACAAGCGCCCGTTCACATAGGGGAATATTGAGAATTGCTCAGCCAGAGAAACCTGGCGTTGTGGTGTGTCCTTGTTCAGCGTGACGAACAGGGTATCGAGTACCGGGCCGACGTTGGAACCGTCAGGCAAGGTGTGAAACTCGATCAGGTCATGAAAGCTGTCTTTGGGCTGAAAAATCCCGGTGTCGTCGGCAAACAGGCAGAACACCAGACGCACCAGGAACACTTCGAGTTGATGGTCGCGATAGCCATCCTGTTTGAGCGCGTCGTGCAATTCACCCACTGCATCAACGGCTGATCGGTTAACAGCCTCTTCCGTGCGGATGATCTGTTTTCGATAGCCGGCGATGAAGTAAAACAGCCGCAGGTTTTGAGCCAGTTCAGCGAGCGTAAAGCGGTGAATCGTGTCTTCATCGAGATCGTGCAACTCGAAGTGCCAAAAGTCACACAGCAATATGTAGCGCGGCTCCTCGTCTGGCTTCAGACCCGGAAAGTAGTCCTTGGCCTGGGCGTAGGCTTTTGTCAGATCCTTGCCCCGGCTCTTGTGCTCGATCAGTAGCGTACCTTTCCACAGCAGATCGATGTAGCCGTCTTTGTGGTCAATCTTCTTGATACGTTTCTCGAAGGTCGCGACCTTGCGGCGCTTGATACCGAAGACCTCGAAGAACTCGTCCCAAAAGCTCTTGGCGTCGGCATCCTCACGCTCAACATGTTGCCAGTCTTTCGAGAAAGCCCGGGCACGGTTGGCGATCTCTTTCCAGTCGAGTGGCATGGTTTATTTTGTCGCGATAGGTGTTTACAGACCCGCTGAGCTTAACCAATCGATCTGCCCCAGCCTTCCACTCACGTACAACGCGCTGGTCGCCGCCGGCGTTTGCGCCAGCAGCTTGCCGCGCTTGAAGACCTGCAAGCGCGTGGCGCGCAGGCGGATGGCTTCCACGGGATCGCGTGCCTGCAGCAGCACGAAGTCGGCAAAGCAGCCGGCCTCCAGCCCGTAGCCCTGCAGGCCAAGGATGCGTGCCGGATTTGCGGTGACGGAGTCGAAGCACTGGCGCATCGCGCTCTGGCTTGTCATCTGCGCCACATGCAGGCCCATGTGCGCCACTTCGAGCATGTCGCCCGAGCCCAGGCTGTACCAGGGGTCCATCACGCAGTCGTGGCCAAAGGCAACGTTGATGCCCGCTGCCAGCAACTCGGGCACGCGCGTCATGCCGCGGCGTTTCGGGTAGGTGTCGTGCCGGCCCTGTAGCGTGATGTTGATCAGCGGATTGGCCACCACCTGCAACTGCGCCTCGGCCATGAGGCGCAGCAGTTTGCTCACGTAGTAGTTGTCCATGCTGTGCATGGAGGTCAGGTGCGAGCCGGTGACGCGCCCGTGCAGGCCCAGGCGCTGCGTCTCGAAGGCCAGCGTCTCGACGTGGCGCGACAGCGGGTCGTCCGATTCGTCGCAGTGCATGTCCACCATCAGGCCGCGCTCGGCTGCGAGTTGGCACAGCAGTTTGACGCTTTGCGCACCCTGTTCAGAAGTTCGTTCGAAATGCGGAATGCCGCCGACCACATCGACGCCCAGGTCGAGCGCGCGTTTGAGTTTGTCCAGGCCCTGCGCATCACGCAGCACGCCGTCTTGCGGGAATGCGACCAACTGCAGTTCGATGTAGGGCGCCACCCGCTTCTTCACTTCCAGCAGCGCTTCGACGGCGAGCAGGCGCGGGTCGCAGACGTCCACATGCGTGCGGATCGCCAGCAGGCCCTTGGCCACGGCCCAATCGCAGTAAGTCAAGGCGCGATCAATCAGCGCTTGCTGCGTCAACAGTGGTTTCAACTCGCCCCACAGCGCGATGCCTTCGAGCAACGTGCCCGATTGGTTGACGCGCGGCAGGCCGTAGCTCAGCGTGGCGTCCATGTGAAAGTGCGCGTCGACAAAGGGTGGACTCAGCAGCAGGCCCTGCGCGTCGATGACGGTGTGCGCCGGCGCATCCAGACCGGCCGCGACTTCGACGATGCGCTCGCCGCGCACGGCGACCGACATGGCTTGCCGCCCGTCGGGGAGTGTGGCGTTTTTGAGCAGGAGATCAAGCATTAGCGTTCACCTTTGTTGTGCGGCTGCGGTTAGGCATGGCTTGAAGTCTAGTGCAGTGAGATTTGCAGCCTGTAGCCAAAAGGATACAATGAGGCATGTACAGCGTGATCGAAACTGAGGCGTTCAGCGACTGGATGGCGCATGTACTACGTGGAACGTTCCGGTGCGATTATTTTGATGCTCGGCGGCGGCAATAAATCGAGTCAAACCCGTGATATCAAACGAGCCAGGCAGCTGGCAAAGGAATGGCAATGAACAAGACCAAGACCCGCCCGTTTGACGTGGCCAATTACCTCCATAACGAAGAGGACGTTGTCGAATACCTGCGGCAAGTGCTTGAAGAAGGCGATCCGGTTGAGTTGGGCGCGGCGCTGGGCGCCATTGCCCGCGCCCGAGGTATGTCGCAACTGGCTCGCGACACCGGCTTGTCACGCGAGAGTCTGTACAAAAGCCTCTCCGGCGAGCGTGCACCGAACAGCGATACGCTGTTCAGAGTTATGAAAGCCTTGGGGCTGAAACTCTCAGTGCAGCCGGCAACGCCTTAGTGTTCATCCGACGAGCTTGTCATATTCACCGTGCGTGCCGACCCAAAACCAATGTACCCCGTCTGCCACGGGAAGACCAAGTGCGCGGTAGTAAAGTCCGACGCGTATGCTGTGAAATCGACCATTTCCAATAGTCTTGAAATGCAGCGATGGATGACTTGGATCGGCTTTGAGTTGCGCAAAATTTCGGTGCGCTACTATTTGAATCTCATTGGGCAAAGCGTCAAGGCACTGCCAAAACCGCTTTGATGCGGTGTGCGTCAACTTCAAAGCTGCCTCGATGCACCAGATCGATAGTCGGCAAGCGCCTCTGCTGCCAACTGGTCGAGCTTACCAACGGCGGCATCCTGCTCGATTTGTCTGTCCCACGCTTTGCCGTCGAACTCTGCGAACCATCGCCGGAATTCAGCCAGCTCCATAGGGGGTAGCGATTCCACCGCGTTCTCAATCGACTTCACGTTTCCCATGTTTGTGCTCCGTATGCAACGCCACAGCCCACAGTATGCAGCAAGACAACGACCGTTGCTCTTCTTGTCGGTTCCCGCTCTGGTTAAGTCGCACTGCTCGGGTCTTCAAGCTTGTACTTCTCAACCAGAGCAACATGCAACTCTCGGACCCTTCGGTCCCCGGACGGTCGGCCAGCGACTCAACATCGAAGCCAAGGCAAATCTCAATGTCTTTCTAAGGACGATAGTTCCCGTGGATCAGCACTTCGGGAATCTGATCTTCAGCATTGCGGGATACTCGCGCTCCTTGGGGTGGGCTCCTGTCCTATATTCCCAGCTTTTGAAAGAATATCTGGTTGCGCATCTTCGCGTCCTTCAGTACTTTGTCCCAGCTCATGACTTCGACATAGAGGTTGATGTTCCCCATCCAATGGAACCAGCCCAACCGGTCAGGCATAGGGGTAAAGTTCTTCTCGCGCTCCAGCCAGGTTTCCACCTTGGGTGTTAGGTCGCACACGACATAGCCGTAGAACGGCGTGCTCTCTGCGACCAACATCTTGCGGCCTTCGGGGGTCTTGAATTTACCGTCGCGGATGTCGTTCACGTAGCGCACGATTTGCTGCACCGGGTCCTCGCGTGAAGACGGGTTTACGAAGTCGTCCCGCAGCGGTTTCTTGAACTCAAAGATGGTGATCGGATTGCTCGCCTCGTTGTCCCCGCGGAAGAGCACGCGTTTGTTGTAGACAAGAAGGTCTGGCCGGTCGGTATTCCTGCCGTCGAGTGGGAGATCCGAAGAAACCCAGGTCGTGAAGTTCAGGCGCTCGTCCACGATCCAGAGATTGTGATCGTGGAACGACGTGGCGTCCGAGTCGCCCTTGCGTGGAAAGATAATGTCCTGAACGACGCCTTACGAGGAATAGGCCCCTGATTCATCTACCTCAAGACTCTTTCCGAAGAGATCTAGGATGGTCCGGCGCAGGGCGATGTAGTGGATCAGGTCGTTCTTGCTGGTGCCGGAGACTTTGTTAACGATTTCCGTCACGCTTTACGTTCCCGCCCGCTCCAGCATCGCATGCAGCAGCACATTGGCGCCGGCCGTGATGTGCTCGGGCGCGGCGTATTCGATCTCGTTGTGGCTGATGCCGTCCTTGCACGGAATGAAGATCATGCCGCTCGGTGCCAGGCGCGCCATGTAGACGGCGTCGTGCCCGGCGCCGGAGACGGCCGGCATGTTCGAGTAGCCGAGCTTTTGCGCGGCGCGCGCCACCGCATCCATGCACTCGGGGTGGAAGGCTTGCGCCGGGTAGCTCGATACCAACTCGATCTTCATGTCCAGCCCCGAGTCTTTGGCCAGTTGGGCGGCAAAGGCTTTGACTTCATCGGCCATGGTGTCGACCAGCGCGTCGGTGGCGTTGCGCAGGTCGATCGAGAACTTGACGCGCCCCGGAATGACGTTGCGGCTGTTCGGGTGAACGTGCACCATGCCGACGGTGCCACGCCCATGCGGTGTATGGCGCAGTGCTGCGGCCACAACTTCCTGCATGACGTGCGTGGCCACTTGCATGGCGTCTTTGCGCAGCCCCATTGGCGTCGGGCCAGCGTGCGCTTCCATGCCGGTCACGGTGCAGTCGAACCAGCGGATGCCGAGCACGCCCTGCACCACGCCGATGGTCTTGTTGTTGTCTTCGAGTACCGGTCCCTGTTCGATGTGGGCCTCGAAATAGGTGCCGATCGGGTGCGCGCCCGGTTCCTCGGGGCCGACGTAGCCGATGCGCGTCAACTCGTCCTTCACGCTCTTGCCCTCGGTGTCGGTGGCAGCGTAGGCGTGTTCCAGCGTGAAGACCTTGGCGAAGACGCCCGAGCCCATCATCACCGGCACAAAGCGCGAGCCTTCCTCGTTGGTCCAGAACGCGACTTCAATCGGCGCCTCGGTCTCGATGCCGTGGTCGTTGAGCGTGCGCACCACCTCAAGCGCCGAGAGCACGCCGTAGTTGCCGTCGAACTTGCCGCCGGTCGGTTGCGTGTCGATGTGGCTGCCGGCCACAATCGGCGGCAGCGCATTGTTGCGCCCGGCGCGGCGCATGAAGCCGTTGCCGATCTTGTCGATGGTCACCGTCAGGCCCGCCTCGCGGCCCCAGCGCGTCACCAGGTCGCGCCCCTGGCCGTCCAGTGTGGTCAGCGTCAAGCGGCAGACGCCGCCTTTCGGTGTGGCGCCGATTTGGGCCAGTTCCATCAGCGAGTCCCACAGGCGAGAGCCGTTGATGCGCAGATTGTCGATGTTGGTTTTGTTGGCGGTGTTCATGGTGTTCTCCGAAATGTCTTGCTGTCAGTCTTGCATCAGTCGTCATTGCCAAATTTCAAGCTTGTCATTGCGGACCTGATCCGCAATCCATGGATCCCGGCTTTCGCCGGGATGACAATCAGATTGTCAGCGCTTCACCGCCGTCGGCGCAGTGGCCTCAGAACGCAGTTTGGCCGCGGCAAAGTTGGACCCGAAGGCCGGCCGCTTGATGTAGCGCCCAACGCCACGTTCGGCACGCAGGTCGCCCTGCACATAGACCAGCTTGCCCTGGCTCACGGTGTGGCTCGGGATGCCGCGCACGGCGCGGCCTTCGAACACATTGAAGTCGCCTTTGCTGTGCTGCGTCTTGGCCGACAGGGTCTTGGTGCCCTGCGGGTCCCAGACCACCAGGTCGGCGTCGGCGCCGACCGACACGCTGCCTTTTTGCGGGTAGATGTTGAACAGCTTGGCGGTGTTGGCCGAGGTGATGGCGACGAACTCGCTGGGCGTCAGGCGCCCGGAGTTGACACCGGCGTCCCAGACCACCGTCATGCGTTCCTCGACGCCGCCGCAGCCGTTCGGGATTTTGGAAAAATCATCCTTGCCGGCGGCCTTCTGCGCGGCGCAGAAGGTGCAGTGGTCGGTGGCGGTGGTGTGCAGGTTGCCTGCTTGCAATCCGCGCCACAGCGCTTCCTGATGGCCCTTGGGTCGGAATGGCGGGCTCATCACATGCGCTGCCGCCGTGGCGAAGTCGGGGTGGCGGTAGACGCTGTCGTCCACGATCAGATGGCCGGCCAGCACTTCGCCATAGACACGCTGACCACGGCCGCGGGCCCGCGCAATGGCCTCAGCGGCTTCGATGCAGGAGACGTGCACGACATAGATCGGCACCCCCAGCACATCGGCAATGGCGATGGCGCGGTTCACCGCTTCGCCTTCGACGATGGGCGGGCGCGACAGCGGGTGGCCTTCCGGCCCGAGGATGCCTTTGGCTGCCATTTCCTTTTGCAGCAGGAACACCAGCTCGCCGTTCTCGGCGTGCACGGTTGGCATGGCGCCGAGTTCGAGCGCGCGCTGGAAGCTGTTCACCAGCGTCTCGTCGTCGCACATGATGGCGTTCTTGTAGGCCATGAAGTGCTTGAAGCTGTTGATGCCTTCCTGCTGTACGAGTGTGCCCATGTCGCGCTTGACGCTCTCGTCCCACCAGGTGATGGCCATGTGGAACGAGTAGTCGCTGGCGGCCTTTTCGGCCCAGCCGCGCCAGGTCTGATAGGCCTCCATCAAGCTTTGCTGTGGATTCGGAATCACGAAGTCGATGATGGTGGTGTTGCCGCCGGCCATGCCGGCTGCCGTGCCGGTATAGAAGTCGTCCATCGTGGTCGCGCCCATGAAGGGCAACTGCATGTGCGTGTGCGGGTCGATGCCGCCGGGCAGCACGTACTGGCCGCCGGCGTCCACCACGCCGGCACCGGCTGGCGCCTGCAGCTTGTCGCCCACGGCCACGATGCGGCCGTCCTGACACAACACATCAGCCAGGAAGGCGCGGTCGGCGTTGACGACCGTGCCACCTCGAATCAATACGGAGCTCATCATCTTTCCTTGGTTGGTTGCGCAAGGGGCCTGCCGGTCATCCGGTCCCGCGCCCCGTTGCGCAGGGTTGCAAAAACGGGTCTCAGTTGCGCTTGGCCGTGACGAAGTAATAGGCGCCGGCTACGGCCAGGCTGAAGAACCAGCCAAAGTCGAACAGGCTGACCAGGGTCGGGTTGACCGATGCCTTGTCCAGCACGCCGGAGACCACCAGATAGCCGGGCAGGCAGGGCAGCACGCCGAGCACAAAGGCAATGATGGCCTGGATGTTCCAGCCGCCGCTGTACTCGTAGGCACCGCCACGGCGATACAGGTCGTCGACCTTGAGTTCGTCCTTGCGCACCAGGTAGTAGTCGGCCAGCAGAATGCCGGCGATGGCGCCCAGCAGCGTGCCGTAACCGCCCAGCCAGCTGAACAGGTAGCCGCCGGACGTGGCGAGCAGCCGCCACGGCATGAACAGCAGGCCGATCACGGCGGCGATCAGACCACCGGTGCGAAAGCTGATTTTGTCCGGCGCCAGGTTCGAGAAGTCATAGGACGGCGACACTAGGTTGGCCGCCACATTCGTGGTCAGGTTCGCCAGCAGGATCACGACCAGGCCGAGGGCCGATGCGAAAGTGCCCATCTGCGTCAGCAGACCGTCCGGGAACAGCTGGGCCTTGCCGTACAGGATCTGCGAGACCGAGAAGCCGATGATGCCGACCATTGAGAACAGCGCCATCGGGATGGGTAGACCGATGGCCTGTCCCAGCACCTGCTCGCGGTTGCTCTTGGCAAAACGCGTGAAGTCGGGAATGTTCAGGGCCAGCGTGGCCCAGAATCCGACCAGGCCGGTCAGTGCCGCCCAGGACTTCGGTCCGCCCTCGACCACCTTGGCCGGCAGGTCGAGCAGCTTGCCCGACGGGACCGACATGAAGGCCCACACCACCAGCGCCAGCGAGGCCGCGATCATGAGCGGGGCGGCAACGACTTCAAGCTTGCGGATCGACTCGACACCGTTCCAGATGTAGTAAATGTGTACGGCCCAGAACACGTAGAAGCAAACCAGTTGCGAGGTGCTGATGTACTCGCCTTGCGTCGGCCCTGCGAGTCCCATGCCGATCACGTTCAGGAAGCCATGCAGAGCCAGGGCCCCGAAATAGCAGTTGATGGAGAACCAGCCACAGGCCACCAGCCCGCGCAGAACCGCTGGCAGGTTGGCGCCCTTGACGCCGAAGGAGGCGCGCGCCAGCACCGGGAACGGAATGCCGTAGCGGGTTCCCGCGCGACCGAGCAGGAGCATGGGTATGAGTACGATGCAGTTGGCCAGGAACACCAGCCAGATCGCCATCTGCCAGGTGAAGCCCTGGTCCAGCATGCTGCTGGCCATGGTGTAGGTCGGCACACACACCACCATGCCGACCCACAGCGCCGCGAAATCGCTGGCACGCCAATGGCGCTGGGCGGCTGTGGTGGGACTCAGGTCCTCGTTGATTAGTGGGTTATCGCCTGCTGCAGAACTCATCGCTGTCTCCGGTTGGTTGTTGTTAGAAAACATTCCCGATCGAGCGCCACTCTCCGCGCCGTATCAGGCTCTTGCGTGAACATGCATTGCGTCAAACTGGCCATCGGATGTTACGCGACGGATGGCTTGGAAATACGCTGTGGATTGTTCGCGTGGGTGGTCCAGTCCGCATGCCCGGACTGCACGGCCTGACCGGTGCGCTGGTCGATCTCGCCGGGTGCCAGCGTGCGCAGCGTGATGCACTGCGGCACCGGGCAGACTGTGACGCACAGGTTGCAGCCGACGCATTCGTCTTCCTTGACTTCAAAGTGGCGCTTGCCGTCCTTGCTGGCGCTGATGGCCTGGTGTGATGTGTCCTCGCAGGCAATGTGGCAGCGCCCGCACTGGATGCAGCTAGCCTGGTTGATGACGGCCTTGCTGATGTGGTTGAGGTTCAGGTGGCGCCAGTCCGACACCGTCGGCACGGCACGCCCGACGATCTCGGCCACGCTCTTGAAACCCATCTCATCCATGTAGTTGGAAAAGCCGTCGGTCATCTCTTGCACGATCTTGAAGCCGTAGACCATGGCGGCGGTGCAGACCTGCACCGAGCTGGCACCCAGCGCGATGAAGTCGAGCGCGTCGCGCCAGTTGCCAACGCCGCCGATGCCCGAGATCGGCAGACCGGCAGTTTGCGGGTCGCGCGCGATCTCGGCCACCATGTTCAGGGCAATCGGCTTCACGGCCGGGCCGCAGTAGCCGCCGTGCGAGCCGATGCCGCCGATGGACGGCGTCATGCTGAGCGTGGCCGGGTCCACGCCCATGATCGAGTTGATGGTGTTGATCAAGGACACGGCGTCGGCGCCACCGCGTTTGGCGGCGCGCGCCGGATGGCGGATGTCGGTGATGTTGGGTGTGAGCTTGACGATTACCGGCAGCGTCGAATACTGCTTGCACCAGGCCGTCACCATCTCGATGTATTCGGGTACCTGTCCGACAGCCGCGCCCATGCCGCGCTCGCTCATGCCGTGCGGGCAGCCGAAGTTGAGCTCGATGCCGTCACAGCCGGTGTCCTGCACGCGTTGCAGGATCGCCTTCCAGGATTTCTCCTCGCATGGCACCATCAAGGACACCACGACGGCGCGGTCCGGCCATTCGCGCTTGACCTGTGTGATCTCTTTGAGATTCAAGGCCAGATTGCGGTCCGTGATCAGCTCGATATTGTTGAAACCCAGCAGGCGCCGGTCCGGCGACAGCAGCGCGCCATAGCGTGGCCCGTTGACATTGACCACCGGCGGCCCGTCCTCGCCCAGCGTCTTCCAGACCACGCCGCCCCAGCCGGCCTCAAAGGCGCGAATGACGTTGTAGGCCTTGTCAGTCGGTGGCGCTGAAGCCAGCCAGAATGGATTGGGACTCTTGATGCCAGCAAAGTTGATGTTCAGATTGGCCATGATTGCCCTTGACGGTTAGGAGGTGGCTGGCTTCAGGCGCGCATCAGTTGCGCGTGCATGGCTTGCGCCGATTGCTTGCCGTGGGCGACTGCTTCGACGGTCAGGTCGAGGCCGCCAGCGCGGCAGTCGCCACCGGCCCAGATGCCGGCTAGGCTGGTAGCGCCGTCGTCGGCGGTGGCAATGCGCCCACCGGTGAGTGCCACGCCGGCCTCGGCCAGCACCGAGCTGAGCATCTGCTGGCCAATTGCCTTGAGCACCATGTCGACTTCGATCTCCTCGAACTCACCCGTTGGCGTCAGCTTGCCGTCGATCAGGTCCTGGTGCTCGAAGCGCACGGCGCGTGCCTTGCCGTCTCTGCCCAGAATTTCAAGCGGAGCGAGCCAGTGGCGAATCGTCACACCGCGCGTCTGCGCCCAGTCCTGTTCGGCCTGCGATGCCGGCATGTGCTGCGCACCGCGCCGGTACACCATGTCCACTTTTTGCGCGCCCAGCAGCTTGGCCTGCACGGCGGCATCGACCGCCGTCATGCCGCCGCCGATGACGACGACGCGGCGTCCGATCGGCAGCGCTGCGAGGTCGCTGCTCTGGCGCAGCGCGGCGATAAAGTCAACTGCGTCCTGCACACCGCTGAATGACTCCCCCGGTATTCCCAGTTGGTGCGTGCCGGCCAGCCCGAGGCCCAGAAAGACGGCGTCGAATTCGTGTTGCAGCGCGGCCAGTTGCGCGGCGCTGGCGAGCTTCCAGTTGTTGCGTACCTCGATACCGCCGATGGAGAGCAGCCAGGCCAACTCGTGTTGCGCAAAGCCTTCGGGCGTCTTGTACGTGGCCAGGCCGTATTCGTTGAGTCCGCCGGCCTTTGGTCGCGCATCGAACATCACCACCGTGTGCCCGAGGCGCGCCAGCGTGTGGGCGCAGGTCAGGCCGGCCGGGCCGGCACCAACGATGGCAATGCGTTTGCCAGTGCTGGGTGCGCGTGTGAACAGCGCTGTCGCCGACTCCGACAGCACGGCGTCGACCGCATGACGCTGCAGGCGGCCAATCGCCACCGGCTTGCCTTCCTGGGTGTTGCGCACGCAGACCTGCTCGCACAGCACTTCGGTCGGGCAGACGCGCGCGCACATGCCACCCATCGGATTGGAGTCCAGTATGGTGCGCGCCGCACCACGCAGGTTCGCATCAGCGATGCGGCGGATGAAGGACGGCACATCAATATGCGTCGGGCAGGCGCTGGCACAGGGTGCATCGAAGCAATAGAGGCAACGCTCGGCTTCGAGCAGCGCTTGTGCCACGGTCATTCGCGGATTGGCGTCGGAGAAGCGCCGCAGGTATTCGTCCGGGTTGAGGCGACCCGGGCGGATGTCGGGATGAGTTTGAGTGGACACGCAAGATCTCCTGAAAAAATCTGACCATTTAGTCAGATTCTGGGCCAAATACTAGCAACGTCCGTGCCGCCTTGTAACTAGGGGTTTGCCCGTGGGTGCTGTGCTGCGCCACTCCTTTGCTTGATAGAACCGCCTGAATATGTAGAGGTTTTCGCAATTGCTGGGGTATGCTTGCGCCGGATCAAAGGGTCAGAATCCCGTTGGGGGCAGCGTAGGCACTGGCACGAAACTGGCTTACATGGGCTCAAGGAAACTGACCAGTTGGTTAACTTATGGCTCAATAATTTTTGTAGTGCTGCTGCACCCATGACCCCACAAGAAACAATTCGCTCTGCTACGCCCAACCGGTTCGCTGTGCAAGTGCAGCAGGCTAGCGTGGTGTACCAGACGGCTGATACGCCGGTGCATGCACTGAGCGACATTGATCTGGAGATTGCGGAAGGCGAGTTCGTGTCCTTGATCGGGCCGTCTGGCTGCGGCAAGACCACGTTGATGCGTGTCGTTGCCGATCTGGAACAGATCTGCGCTGGCTCCGTGCTGGTCAATGGCGTTTCGCCGCACGAAGCCCGGTTGGCGCGCGCCTACGGCTATGTGTTTCAGGCGCCCGCCCTGTTCCCCTGGCGTACCGTGTTGGGCAATGTCACGCTGCCGTTGCAGATCCAGGGCAAGGGCCGCGCCGAGGCGCGCCGGATTGCCATTGAACATCTGGAGCGGGTCGGGCTCAAGGGCTTCGAAGGCAAATATCCGTGGCAGCTTTCAGGTGGAATGCAGCAGCGCGTCTCGATTGCGCGTGCGCTGTCCTTTGAGCCACGCATCCTGATGATGGACGAGCCGTTTGGCGCGCTCGACGAAATCACGCGAGATCGGCTCAATGAACAACTGCAGCAACTCTGGCAGCGTGAGCGCCGCACCGTGTTGTTCGTAACGCACTCAATTGCCGAGGCGGTCTATCTGTCGACCAAGATCGTCGTGATGTCGCCGCGCCCCGGGCGCATTGTGAAAGTGATTGACTCGCCGCTGCCAGATGACCGGCATCTGGGCCTGCGCGACAGCGCCGACTTCATGGCCGTCGCGCATGAAGTGCGCGAGACGCTGGCGGACGGCCACCATGGCTGAGCAGCGCCACTGGGCGCAACGTGCATGGCATAGCGGCCTGCCCGTTGGCGTTGTGGTGCTGGCCCTGCTGCTGGCCTGGTATCTGGCGGCCTGGGCCTTGAACGCACCGGGCGCCATCGAGCGCGTTCTGGATGCCGATGCCGGCTACACCTGGCAGGAACTGTTCCATGCCACCATGACGATGGAGCGCCCGCTGATGCCGGCGCCGCACCAGGTCGCGCTGGACTTCTACGGCAGTCTCACCGAGTGGCCGATCGACCATCCGCGCAATCTGCTGTACCACGTTGGCGTTACCGGCCAATCAACCCTGGTCGGTTTTGTTATGGGCACGCTGCTGGGCTTGCTGCTGTCGGTGCTGATCGTGCACAGTCGCACACTGGATCGGGCCTTGATGCCCTGGATCGTGGCGTCACAAACGGTGCCGGTGCTGGCCATCGCACCAATCGTGTTAGTGATTCTTGGCAGCCTCGGGTTTTCCGGTGTCGCGCCGAAAGCGGTGATCGCCATGTACCTGTGCTTTTTCCCGGTGACGGTGGCCACGGTGGTCGGGCTGCGCTCACCGCAGACGATTGAAACCGAGATGCTGCACACCTACGCCGCCACGCGCTGGCAGACCCTGTGGTTGCTGCGTCTGCCGGCTGCGCTGCCCTTTCTGTTTCCGGCGCTGCGCGTCGGCATCTCAGCCGGGCTGGTGGGGGCCATGGTGGCCGAGTTGCCGACTGGCGCCCAAGCCGGCCTGGGCGCGCGACTGTTGACCGGATCGTATTACGGACAGACGGTGCAAATCTGGTCGGCGCTCGTGATGTCGGCCCTGCTCGGGTTGACATTGACGGCCGCCGTGGCACTGGTGGAGCGTCTGGTCTTGCGCAAGCGGGGCGGCGTATGAGCGCGCTGCTGCACGCCGATGCGCCCCTGTTCTGGCCGCTGCTGTCGCTGCTGGTATTTCTGGCCGGTTACAGTATTTACCACACTGCGGGTCTCAACGGGAGCCGCTGGGTTGGCACGCTGACCGCCGCCCTCTTTGGCCTGTGGGTGCTGCTGTTCTGGGAAATCCTGGTGCGCGCGTTTGACGTTTCGCGCATTCTGCTGCCGGCCCCGAGCCTGATTTTGAATTCCATGGTCGAGCACGCGCCCCGGCTCTGGGGCGACTTTGTGGAAACCGTTGGCAAGGCTGTTCTGATTGGCTGGGCCCTGGGTTGCGGCCTGGGTTTTGCCGTCGCGGTGGCAATTGACCGCCGGCCATTCCTGCAGCGCGGTCTGTTGCCGATTGCCTCGCTCACGAGTGCCGTGCCCCTGGTCGGCGTGGCACCGATTGCCGTCATGTTGTTCGGTTTTGAATGGCCATCGAAGGCCGCGGTCGTGGTGCTCATGACTTTCTTTCCGATGCTGGTATCGACCCTGGCCGGTCTCAAAGCCTCAGGCAAACTCGAGCGCGAACTGATGTACAGCTACGCCGCGAGTTACACGCGCACGCTGCTGGCACTGCGGCTGCCATCGAGCCTGCCCTACATCTTCAACGCGCTCAAGGTCAATGCCACGCTGGCGCTGATTGGCGCCATCGTGGCCGAATTCTTTGGCTCGCCCACTGTGGGCTTGGGCTTTCGTATTTCGACCGAGGCCTCCAAGATGAACATGCCGCTGGTTTGGGGTGCGATTGTGGTCGCCGCAGCCACCGGTTCGAGCGCCTATGCGCTGCTGGTGGCACTGGAACGGCGCGCTGCGTTCTGGCACCCTTCGGTGCGCAGCACTTGATGGGCGTGTGCTGGTAACGAATGGTTGGGTAGGTCCGTGAGAAGTGTTTCGATTATTTAAACCTGAAGGAGAGTTTCATGATTCGTGTTCCCAAGTTCACCCGCAGTCTGCTGGCTGCCATGCTGGCCGTATGTGGCATCGCTGCCAGTGGCCAGGCGGTCGCCAATGAGGCCGTTACCGTGCAACTCAAATGGGTGCCACAGGCCCAGTTTGCCGGCTATTATGTAGCCGCTGCCAAGGGCTACTACAAGGCTGAAGGGCTGGACGTGACGATCAAGCCCGGCGGCCCGGACATTGCCCCGACCCAGGTGCTCGCCGGCAAGCAGGCTGACATCGTCGTTGATTGGATGCCCTCGGCACTGGCCTCGCGCGAAGCCGGCGTGCCGCTGGTTAATGTGGCGCAGATCTACAACCAATCGGGTTTGATGCTGACCTGCAAGCGAAAGAGTGGCGTGAGCACGCCCAAGGACTTCAAGGGCAAGACGCTCGGCGTCTGGTACGGCGGCAACGAATACCCGTTCCTCAACTGGATGAGCAAGCTCGGGCTCAAGACCGATTCCGACATCAAGGTTCTCAAGCAGGGCTTCAATGTGGACCCCCTGCTGCAGGATCAGGCGGCCTGCATCTCGACCATGATCTACAACGAATACTGGCAAGTGGTGGACGCCGGCGTGAAGGAAAAGGATCTGGTGACTTTCTTCTATGAAAAAGAAGGCGTGGCAACGCTCGAAGACGGCCTCTATGTGCTGGAGCCGAATCTGAAAGACCCGGCCTTTGTGAAACGCATGGGCAAGTTCCTCAAGGCGACGCTCAAGGGCTGGAATGACGCTGTCAAAGATCCCGCCGGCGCTGCCAAGGCCGTGGTGGCCGTTGATACCTCGGGCAGCGCCAATCTGAAGGTGCAGACGCGCCAGATGGAAAACGTGGCCAAGCTGATCACCAATGCCGGCACCAAGAAGATTGGTTATCTGGAGCCCGCAGCGTTTGAGCGCACCGTCAAGATTCTGTTGGCCGGTGGCAGTGACCCGGTGATCAAGAAGGACCCGGGTAAAGTGGCCTATACCCATGCCGTGTGGGATGCTGCGCAGAAGTAAGGAAATGGGCGAATGGTGATGGCACCATTCGCCCATTGTGGCCGGCACCATGCAAATCAACAGCGAACATGCGGCATCACTGTTTTTGAATGGAGATGCCATGAGCGCTGTCCCGCGTCCGATTGCCGCTAAGCTTGATGTTCTTGATGCCTGTCATCAGCAGATCATCGAGTGCCTGACGCGGTTGACGGCGCTGGCCGTGCATGTCGAGGCGCAGGGCATCAACCTGTTTGCGCAGCAGCAGGCCACTGCCATAGAGGCCTTTTTCTCCAGCACCTTGCGCCAGCACCATCGGGACGAAGAGAAGCTGGTCTTTGCACCGCTGCGGGCCAGCGATGATGCCGAGCTGGCGTCGCTGCTGCGCATGCTGCAGCAGGACCACGGCTGGATCGAGGAAGATTGGCTTGAACTGGCGCCGCAATTGCGCGCCATCGCCCTGGGCAACCATTGGATCGACAACGCCGAGTTTCAGCACAACGTGGAAGTATTTCGGGACCTCAACCTCGGTCATATCGAACTTGAGGAAAAAGTCATTTATCCAAAGGCGCGCACGCTTGCGGCAGTGGCCGGCGCCAGACGCGCGCCGCGCGTGCCGCAGTGATGCGCCCTGCGGTGCGCGCAGGCGGGTAACATCGGGCCAGCCCTGCCATCCGCCAGATCCCGACCGGGGGATGCGGTGGGCGTTTCTCTCATCTGTTTTCAAGGCTGATCACGATGCGCTGCATTCGCTGGATTGTTTCCATGATTTTGTTGCTGCCAACGCTCGCCCTCGCGGCAGGCGCGGCACCGGCTCCCTTTCGCATCGGCGTGGCGCCGCATTCGAGCGCGCGCGTCATCATCGAGATGTACCAGCCCCTGCGCCTGTACCTGGAGCAGGTGCTGCAGCGGCCGGTGGAGATCGTGACGGCACCGGATTTCACCGAATTTGCGCGCCGTGGCATGGCACAGGATTACGACATCGCCATCACCACCGGGCACCAGGCGCGCTTGCTGCAAACCGATGCCCGCTACCTGCCACTGCTGACCTACCAGGCCGACTTCAAGGCCGTGGCGCTGGTGGCGGCCGACAGCCGCTACCGCGAACCCAAAGATCTGGCCAGCAGCACTGTGATCGGGCTTTCGGCCTCGTCCCTGGTCACGCTCTGGGGGCAGCACTGGTTGCTGCGCAATTCGGTTGCCAATGCCACACTGCGCTATGTTAGCGCCTCCGACAGCGTCGGCCAGCTCTTGCTCAAGGGCGAAGGCAGTGCCGGCTTCATGTCGCTGGCCAACTTCCAGAACCTGCCGCCCGCCGTGCGCGCCCAGTTGCGGCTGCTGGCCGAGAGCCTGCCGATGGCCGGTCGCGTCTACCTGCTCAATGCGCGCCACGCCCGGCAGCAGAAGAGCATTCTGGCGGCGCTTTGGGCATTTGCCGAGACAGCGGATGGCAAGCAGTACTTCACACGGTATCAGCTCGGTGGCTATCGGGCGCTCGAGCCGCGTGAGTTGATCATGCTCGAGCCCTATGCCAACGAAGTCCGTCTGGTACTCAAACAAGGGAAATAATGCACTTCTGGCCTTGGCGCACCGTGCGCGGCCGGCTGGTGCTGGCGGCACTGCTGGTTGAATTTGTGATGCTGGCGATCCTGGTCGGCAACAGTCTGCGACTGTTGCATGACGCCATGGGCGACCAGGCCCGCGAGCAGGCCGAGCAAATTGCGCCGGTGCTCTCGGCGGCGCTGGTGGCGCCGCTGGCGCAGTATGACTACGCCACCGTGCAGGCAGTGCTCGATGAAAGCCACGCGATCCGCGGCATCGACTACCTGGCGGTGACTGACGCCAGCGGCGTCATCGTCGCCACCAGCGGCTGGCCGATCAATACACCGCTGCCCGCGATCGACCAACAATTCACCCTCGACGACGATGATGATCCACCGCGTTACGACCTTGAACTGCCGATCAAGCTGGCCGGGCAGGCGCTGGGCAAGCTGCAGTTCGGGCTTGACCTCAATCGCATCCTGGTGGCACGCAAGAATTTGCTGACCCAGGGCATCGTCATTGCCGGCGGCGAGTTGCTGCTGTCGGCCGCGCTCCTGACGCTGCTCGGCTTGCTGATCACGCGCCAACTCTCGCTCTTGACGGCGGCCAGTCTCAAGGTGGCGCAGGGGCAGTTGACGCCAGCGCCGGTGCCCGAGGGTGTGGACGATGTCGGGCGTCTGGGCGCGGCCTTCAACGTCATGTCGCGCGCCATCGCGGAACGTGTCGATCAATTGACGCGCGCCAACGAAGAGACGGCGCGCATCGCTGCGGCCTTGCAGGAAAAGCACGCACAGCTAGAAGACGGCCATGCGGTGTTGCGCGTCGAGAACCAGATGCGTGTTGCAGCCCAGCACGAACTGGAAGCAGCGCTGGGGCGCATCCGTGAGCACACCGAGCAGCTCAACGCCATTTTTGATCTCAGCCCCGATGGCTTCATCTCGTTCGATGCGCAGCACTGCGTCAAGTACGCCAGCCCGGCTTTTTTCCGCATGACGGGTCTGGAGCCCGCTACGATCATCGGAATCGAGGAGGCGGATTTTTCCGAGCAACTGGCGCGTGCCTGTCTCGATCCGGTGGGCTTCCCCGGTATTGAAGCGCTCAAGACTGGCCTGGGCGCCGAGGATCTTCTGGGCGGACACGATCCGCAGCAGGCAAGCGCTAGCGGGCGGCGTCAACTGATCGAGCTGTCAGGCCCGGGCAAGCACGTACTCGAAATGGGTCTGCGGCTGTCGCAGGCCGAGACTGTTTCGCAGATTCTCTATTTCCGCGATGTCACGCAGGAAACTGAAATCGACCGCATGAAGAGCGAGTTCCTTTCGCACGCGGCGCACGAGTTGCGCACGCCGATGGCCAGCATCTACGGCTATTCGGAACTGATGATGGCGCGGGAGTTTTCCACCGAAGAGCGGCATGAATTCCTGGGCATCATCTACCGCCAGTCCGAGATCATGGTGGCCATCATCAACGAGCTGCTCGATCTGGTCCGCATCGATGACCGGCGTGGCAAGGATTTTCACTTTGCCAGCATTGATGCCGTTGAACTGCTGCAGGAACTGGTTGCCGATTTCGGCGTGTCGGCCGGACAGCAGGTGGCGC
This sequence comes from uncultured beta proteobacterium, assembly GCA_903920695.1. Taxonomy (GTDB): domain Bacteria; phylum Pseudomonadota; class Gammaproteobacteria; order Burkholderiales; family Burkholderiaceae_C; genus Rhodoferax. The sequence goes on along the minus strand of CAIXNB010000033.1, from coordinate 45,432 downwards.
TGATCGATGTGCCGGCGCAGCCGTGCCGGGTGCGCGCTGACCGCAGCAAGCTGATGCAGGCAGTGCGCAACATTCTCGCCAACGCCTACAAGTATTCACCGGCCGGTGGCGCCGTGACGATCAGCCTGGTTGGCTTTGACCGCGCGCTTGCCGGCGCTGAGCCAGCGGGGCGTGTCGGCATCCGTGTCGTTGATCACGGCATCGGCATGACGGCGCAGCAGACGGCGCGCGTTTGCGAACGCTTTTACCGTGCCGATAGCTCAGGCAATATTCCGGGCACCGGCCTGGGCATGAGCATCGTCAAGGAGATCATCGAGCTGCACGGTGGCGCGGTGCAGATCGAGAGCCAGTTTGGCGTTGGCACGACGGTGACGCTGTGGCTGTCGGCAGCGAGTGAGTAGGACGCTGCCAAGCGAACCCTGGATTGCGGGTCAGGCCAACAACAGCATCCCCAGGCCGAGCATGATCAGGGCGATCAGTGCGTCCAGAACGCGCCAGGCGCCTGGTTTGCTGAACATGGGACCGAGCAGGCGCGCGCCATAGCCGAGGCCAAAGAACCAGACGAAACTCGCCGTTGCCGCGGCGCCGGCGAAGACCCAGCGTCCAGGCTCGCCACGCTGAGTGGCCAGCGAGCCGAGCAAAATCACGGTGTCGAGATAGACATGCGGGTTGAGAAAGGTGAAAGCCAGGCAGGTCGTCATGGCCACGCCGAGTGACGCCCCGACGCCGGAATCGACCCTCAGTTCGTGGGCCTGCAGTGCGCGTCGCGCTGCCGCCAGGCCATAGGCCAGCAGAAAGGCAGCGCCGCCATAGCGGACCAGGTGCAGGGCGCCGGGCGTGGACTGAACCAAGGCGCCCAGACCGGCGACACCGGCGGCAATCAGGAGCGCATCCGCACCGGCACAGACCAGGACGATTGGCAGCACGTGTTCGCGGCGCAGACCTTGGCGCAGAACAAACGCGTTCTGGGCGCCAATGGCGATGATCAGCGCGGCCCCAGACAGGAAGCCGGCAATCAGATCGGCGGTCATGGTGTGACGGTGGCTTGGCTAAGGGATGAAAGGGATGGGGTCAGAGCGGCCAACAGGGGCCGCGCCAGAAACACTCGCATGGAAAGCTCGTTCGCGGGTCGATAACGGCCGAGCGCGCTGGCCCGGATCTGGCCTATGGCTTGTCGTAGCTGCGACGCAGTTCGCGCTTGAGCAACTTGCCGCTCGGGTTCTTTGGCAGGGCGTCGGTGAAGACCACGCGTTTCGGGCTCTTGAAGCTGGCCATGTGCGTGTTGCAGTGGGCCATGACTTCGGCCTCGGTCAAAAACTGGCCGTCCTTGAGCACGATCACGGCCGTGACGGCCTCGACCCAGCGCGGGTCGGCCAGGCCGATCACCGCCACTTCGCTGACCTGCGGCATGCGGTAAATCATTTCCTCGACCTCGCGGCTGGCGACGTTCTCGCCGCCCGACTTGATCATGTCCTTCATGCGGTCGACCACGCTGATGAAACCCTCGGCGTCGATGATGCCCAGATCGCCGCTGTGAAACCAGTCGCCCGTGAAGGCAGCGCGCGTGCGCTCGTCGTCATGGAAGTAGCCCAGCATCAGGTGCGGCGACCGGTGCACGATCTCGCCGACCTCGCCCACGCGCACGTCCTGCATCTGGTCGTCCACCACGCGCGTCTCGACGTTGAGCACGGCGCGGCCGCAGGAGCCGGGTTTGCGCAACTGGTCATCCGGGCCGAGCATGGTCGCCAGTGGCGCGATTTCGGTCTGGCCGTAGAGGTTCCACAGGCGCACCTTGGGCAGGCGTGCGGCAAGTTCGCGCAGCACCTCGACCGGCATGATGGAGGCGCCGTAATAGCCCTTGATCAGGCTCGCCAGGCGTTCGACGCTGAAGGCGGGCGAGCGCAGCAGCGCGATCCAGACCGTTGGTGGCGCAAAGAAACTCGTGACCTTGAACTTCTCGATCAACGCCAGCAGGTTATCGGGTACCGGCTTCGAGGTGATGACGCTGGTGCTGCCGATGAAGATGGCCGGCCCGAAGAAGACATCAAGCTGCGCGCAGTGGTACAGCGGCAGCGCGTGCAGCGTCAAGTCCTGCGCCGTGATCTCGGCATCGACCAGGCAGCTCACGTACTGCCAGAGCACGGCGTCGTGCGTCAGCATCACGCCTTTCGGGCTTGATTCGGTGCCGCTGGTGTAAACGATCTGCAGCAGATCGGTGCTGGTCAGCTTGATCTGCGGCAGGGGCGCGCTGCAGGCGGCCAGGGTGTCAAAGCTGTGCATGCCAGCGGCTGGCGTGCTCGGGTCTTCCGAGGGCAGCCAAATGAACTCGCGTACCTCGGTTTGCAGCGCAGCGGCTGCGCGTGCCAGGTCCGCCAGGCCGCTGTCGGTGGCCAGCGTGCGCGCGCCGGCGTGGCGCAGGATGAAGGCGACTTCTTCGGCCTTGAGCATGAAGTTGATCGGCACCAGCACGGCACCCAGGCGCGCCAACGCAAAGCGCAGCGCGGCAAAGCCGTGCGAATTGCGCGCCAGTACGGCGACGCGCTCGCCCTGCTGCACGCCGATGCTGGCCAGGCCCGCTGCCAAGCGGGTCACCAGGGCATCGAACTCGGCATAAGTCCATTGTGTTTCGCCACAAATGATGGCGGTCTTGGCGGGTACGCGCAGTGCCGTGCGGCGCAGCACATCACCCAGGGTCTGGCGACGAATCATAGGGTTCATAGTTTCCTTGGTTTCAAAATAATTTCAGTGCCGGTCCGGCCGCAGCAACGCAAACGCCAGCAGCGCTGCCAGGGCCAGGCCAGCCGCTAGCAAAAAAGCGCTGGCTGGCTGCAGCAGCCACAGGGCGCCGGCGATCAGCGAGGCCGGCAGATAAATCAGACCGGTCAGAAAATTGTAGACGCCGATGGCCGAGGCGCGCCGCTCTTGCTCCAGGTCGGCGATAAAGGCTTTGCTCTGCGCTTCGTCAATGGCGTAGAAGACGCCAAAGACGACGAACAGCGCGATGACCTGCGGCTGCGTGCTGGCAAAGGCGAAGCCCAGGCTCATCAGCAGGTAGACCGTGTAGCCCAGCATGATCATGCGCGCGCGGCCAACGCGGTCGCCGAGTTTGCCGATCAGCGGCGAGGTCACGACAAAGGCGACGTTGAACAAGGCGTAGAGCAGCACGATGTGCTCGACCGAAAAGCCGACGCTATGGGCGCGCAACAGCAAGAAGCTGAAGCTGAAATAGGCCAGTGAAAAAATGGCCGATGACACCAAGTAGCGCTTGAAACCGGGGCTCAGTGTCTTCCAGGTCGCCAACATGTTTTCGCGCGGGTGCGCCACGCCGGGCCGCTCGGTGACGGAAGTCAGCACCAGCACACTGAGCAGGGCTGGAATGAGCGCGATCCAGAACAGCACGCGGTAGGTCGAGGCACCGCTGCCAAGCCGGGACAACAGGCCGTAGGCTATCAGCGGACCGAGCACGGCGCCGGCTTTGTCAAGTGCCTTGTGCACGCCAAAGGCGTAGCCGCGGCTGCTCTTGTCGGCCAGCGTAGAGAGCCAGGCATCGCGCGGCGGACCGCGAAAACTCTTGCCCAGACGTTCGATGACGCGAAACACAGCCAGGCCGGTGACCGAGCTGCTGATCAGTAAAATAACTTTGGCCAGGGTCGAGAAGCCGTAGCCGGCGATGGCAAAGCCCTTGCGCTTGCCACTGCGGTCCGACAACCAGCCGGCGAGGAAATTGAGCGAGGATGCCGACAAATCGGCCAGGCCCTCAATCAGGCCGAGCAAGGCCGCCGAGGCGCCGGCAACCGTCGTCAAGAAGATCGCAAAGACCGAGAAGATCATCTCGGAGCTCAGATCCGTTAGAAAGCTCACCAGCCCGAGCCTGAGCACGTCCGGGTGAACGCCGAACTTCAGCTGTGTGTTGTCTTCAGGTGCCATTGCTCCCTTTCCCGCCAAGTTTAGCGTTCACGCGACTACGCCCTATGGTACAAGCTCAGCATGGACGAAACGGACCTCAACGCGACACCGCCGGCGCCGACGCTGGGCCAGGCTTTCTGGTACTGGCTGCGCCTGGGCTTCATCAGCTTTGGCGGCCCGGCCGGGCAAATTGCCATCATGCACCAGGACCTGGTGGAGCGGCGCCGTTGGATCTCGGAAAACCGCTTCCTGCACGCCCTGAATTACTGCATGCTGCTGCCCGGGCCGGAAGCGCAGCAGCTCGCCATCTACCTGGGCTGGTTGTTGCACCGAACCTGGGGTGGCATCGTGGCCGGTTGTCTGTTTGTGCTGCCTTCGCTGTTCATCCTGATTGGCCTGTCCTGGGTCTATCTGGCCTTTGGCGAGGTGCCGGCCGTGGCTGGCTTGCTCTACGGCATCAAGCCCGCTGTAACGGCCATCGTGGTGTCAGCGGCGCACCGCATTGGCAGCCGGGCACTGAAAAACAATCTGCTGTGGGGCATTGCCGTCGTGGCCTTCATTGGCATTTATGCGCTGCAGCTGCCGTTCCCGCTGATTGTGCTGGCCGCTGGCCTTGCGGGTTACATCGGTGGCCGTGTGGCGCCGGAAAAATTCGCCCTCGGCGGTGCGCATGGAACAGCGGAAAAGGCTTACGGCCCAGCCCTGATTGACGATGCAACGCCGACGCCCGCGCATGCCTTGTTCCGCTGGACGCGTCTGCTGCGCGTGGTGCTGGTGTCGCTCGGGCTCTGGCTGGCGGGCATTGGCGCTCTTGTCTGGGTCTATGGCTGGGATGGCGTGCTGACGCAAATGGCCTGGTTCTTCACCAAGGCCGCGCTGCTGACTTTTGGTGGCGCCTATGCCGTGCTGCCCTATGTCTACCAGGGCGCTGTTGAGCGCTTCCACTGGCTCAGCGCGGCACAGATTATCGACGGCCTGGCCTTGGGCGAGACGACGCCGGGGCCGCTCATCATGGTGGTCGCCTTCGTCGGTTTTGTCGGCGGCTGGACGCAGGCGATTTTCGGAACGGCTTCACTGTTTCTATCTGGCGCTGTCGCGGCCACGGTGGTGACCTATTTCACTTTTCTGCCCTCGTTCTTTTTCATCCTGGCGGGCGGTCCGTTCATCGAATCGACACACGGCAATCTCAAATTCACCGCGCCGCTGACCGCCATCACGGCGGCGGTGGTCGGCGTCATCGCCAATCTGGCCCTGTTCTTTGTCTACCACGTGCTCTGGCCCAAAGGCCTGGCGGGCGCCTTTGAATGGGCTTCACTGCTGATCGGTTTGGCCGCTGGCGTGGCCATCGTTCGCTTCAAGCTCGGCGTCATCCCGGTCATTGCCGGGTGTGGCGCGTTGGGTTTGCTCTGGCAGTTGGCGCGCTGACTCTGATTCCATTTCCAAATCATTTCTGTCTAGGCGCGAAGCCGCAGACAGTGCTCTAGCATGGCAAGGCGAAGCAACAACGACAGGGATGATTTGGAAATGGAATGATTCAGCGTGGCAGGCGCAGGATCGACCAGCCCTGTGCTTGGGCGGTGACCTGCAAGCGCGCATCCGGGTCCACGGCGACGGCGCGGTCCACCACTTGCAGCAGGGGGAGGTCGTTGCTGGAATCGCTGTAGGCCGTGCTGTCGAAATCGCCGATGCGCCGCCCGATGGCGGCCAGCCAGTCGTGCAGGCGCGTCACCTTGCCTTCGCGCATGTTGAGCGTGCCCGTGGTGCGTCCCGTGAAGTGCTGCGCCTGCATCTCGACCTCGGTCGCAATCAGGTGTTCAATGCCGAAGTGCTGGGCGGTGAGTTCGGTGATGAAACGATTGGTGGCGGTGGTCATCACCACCAGATCACCGGCACGCAGGTGTTGGTTGACCAGATCGCGTGCTGCCCGTCCGATGCGCGGCACGATCACCGTTGACAGGAACATCTGGCGCAGCGGTTCCCAGTCCTGCGCCGTGCGCCCGGCCAGCGTGCCGACGTAGAAGTTGGCGAACTCCTCGACGCCCACGGTACCGGCGTGGTAGCGCGCGTCCATGTCGGCATTGCGCGCGCCGAAGCTCGCGCGCTCCAGCACGCCCTGCTCGATTAGGAAGTCGCACCACAGCACATCGCTGTCGCCAGTGAGCAGCGTGTGGTCGAGGTCAAATAGGGTGAGATTTGCCAATGGATCGGTACTTTCCACAAATCAGTGGATTGTCATCCCGGGCTTGACCCGCAATCCATGCTTCGCGTGTCGTTGTCATAAGACATGGATCCCGGGTCAAGCCCGGGATGACAGTCGCGGGGACTGCATGATCCGCATTGTCACGTTGTCGCTTATGCCTGCCGCAGATGCCATGCCTTGGGCCGGGTGAAGGTCTGGATGCCGTAGGTGGACAGGGTCAGGCCGACACCGGAATCGCCGTGGCCGCTCCAGGGCAGGCGCGGGCTGACGCGGTCGCAGCAGTTCCAGTAGACGCTGCCGGCGTTGACTTGCGCCAGCAGTGCCTTGGCGCGCGCCTCGTCGGGCGTGTAGACGCCGGCGGTCAGGCCGTAGCGCGTGTCGTTCATGAGCTTGACCGCTTCGGCATCGCCCGAGACCTTCTGGATGCCGATGATCGGGCCGAAGCTTTCCTCGCGCATCAACTCCATGCTGTGGTTCACGTTCGAGAAAACCGTTGGCGCGTACCAGTTGCCCGGACCGGGCAGGCGCGTGCCACCCAGCAGCAGTGTCGCACCCTTGGCTTTGGCGTCGGCCACTTGGGCATCGAGCACGGCGAGCTGCGGCGCGCGTGTGATGGCACCGATGTAAGTGTCCTCACTGGCCGGGTCGCCGACCTTGAAGCCGCGCACGGTTTCAACGAAAGATGCGACGAAGGCGTCGTAAATGGTCTCGTGCACGTAGATGCGCTCGACCGAGCAGCAGCTCTGGCCGGTGTTGTACATGGCGCCATCGGCCAGCGACTCGGCCGCCGCCCTCGGGTCGGCGTTCTCGCAGACATAGGTCGGGTCCTTGCCGCCGAGTTCGAGTTGCAGCTTGACCATGCGCGGCCCCAGCGCCTGCGCGATGCGCGCGCCGGTGGCGTAGGAGCCGGTGAAGAACAGGCCGTCGATCTTCTGTTCGAGCAATGCCTGCCCGACATCGCCACCACCGACGACGGTGATGAACACATCCTGCGGCACGCCGGCGCCATACAGCAGCCGCGCCATTGCGAGGCCGGTCAGTGTTGCGAATTCAGACGCTTTGTAGAGCACGGCGTTGCCCGTGAGCAGTGCCGGAATGTAGACGTTTCCGCCGACAAACCAGGGGTAGTTCCAGGCCGAGATGTTGACCACCAGACCGAGCGGTGTGTGCTCGATCTGCTCGGTCATGCCGCCGTCGGCAAAGACGGTTTCGGTCACGAGCTGGGCATCGACCTCTTTGAGGAAGAAGTCGATGCGCCCGAGCAAGCCGTTGAGTTCGTTGCGCGACATCTTGATCGGCTTGCCAGTCTCGCTCGTCATGATGGCGGCCAGTACTTCAAGTTCGGCCACCATACCGGCGCGAAAGCGCGTGATGCAGGCTTTGCGCTCAGCCAGCGGCAGCGCCAGCCAGCCGGGTTGCGCCGCGCGTGCACGCGCCGCCTTGGCCGCGACCGACGCGGCATCATCGGCGTGCACCTGCGTGATCAGGTTGCCGTTGGCCGGGTTGTGGATTGCGAGTTGATTCATGCTGTAGTTTCCGTTTTGGTTTTGGCGGCTTGCGCCGCGTCGAGAAAATCGTTGAGCAAGGGTGTGTCGTCGAGCGTACCGAGGTCGCTGTGGTGGAACTCGGGGTGCCATTGCACGGCCGCCACATAAGCCGGACCGGTGTAGCGGATGGCTTCGATCATGCCGTCGTCCGGGCAGCGCGCCTCGACCACAAAGTCCTTGGCCAGGTCTTTGATGCCCTGGTGGTGGATGCTGTTGATCTTGCAGCTCGGTGCCCCAGCCAGCAGCGCCTGCATGCGGCTGTCGGGAACGATTTCGAGCGGATGAAAATTGTGGTCGTAGCGGTCCGCGTCGCGGTGCGCCAGCGCGCCGGGGCGCTGCGTGCCGATGTCCTGCAACAGCGTGCCGCCAAAGGCGACGTTGATCAGTTGCAGGCCGCGGCAAACACCGAACACCGGCTTGCCGGCGGCGACAAAGGCTTTGATCAGCGCGATCTCGTATTCATCGCGGATGCGGTCGCCGCTCCAGCGTTCTTCCAGTGGCATCTCGCCGTAACTGCCGGGCCAGACGTCGGCGCCGCCATGCAGCACCAGGCCGTCGAGCCACTGCGCGTAATCGCCGAAATGCGGTTCGGTCTCAGCGCTGTCGCCAGCCGGCGACGGGATCATGACCGGCAGCGCGCCGGTTGACATGACCCAGTGCGCCATCGACTGCTCGATGTACTGCAGTGTCTTCTTGGCAAAGACTGTGCGGTTCGGGTCAGGGTGCAGAAAGCAGGCGCTGATGGCGATTTTCAAACGGGTATTTTGATTGTTCATATTGCTATTTTCTCTCCCCTCCCTATCCCCGCCGGGGGAGTTGTTCAAACCTTGCTTGTTTGATCGGCTCTTTAGTCCACTCATACCCGCCGGGTGGGTGATTCAAACCTTGCGTGTTTGATCTGCTTTTTCCCCACTCACTCCCCCCGCCCCTCTCCCGCCCCGCCGGGCGGAAGAGGGGAGCCCCATTTGGCCGCGTGCGAAAGTAATCGAGTTCATCTCCACCGACTGGAACGATGGCCCTCGCGCGAGCGCTGTGCGACCGGTGGTTATCGGCGACGACTGAGGCGGGAGTGAAAACGGGTCGGTGCTGTTGGCAGCGAAGCACTGGAGCGTCGCGGTGCAGCGCGCGGTGGCGCGTGTACTTCGTGGCTTAAGAGACAAGGCAGGATGAAGCTCCCCTCTTCCGCCCGGCGGGGCGGGAGAGGGGCGGGGGGGAGTGAGTGGGGAAAACAAACGAAAAGACAAATCCGACTCCAGAAAAATCACATCGCCGCTTTGAATAAAGCCTCGAAGTCCGCCGAAGTGCAGGGCCGCGGATTGGTCTGGTGGCAGATGTCGGCGGTGGCGACTTGCACCAGGCGCGCCAGGTGTTCGGGCTTGACGCCGTGCGCGGCCAGGCCGCCGCTGATGCCGATGCCGGCCTTGAGTTCCTGCAGCCAGGGCACGAAAGCCGCGCCGCCGCCTGCCACCTGGCAGACGTGGGCGAGTTCGTCAAACTTGGCGGGCACCATTTGCTGGTTCCAGGTCAGCACGGTGTCGATCATCAGCGCATTGGCCAGGCCGTGGTGCATATCGCAAACGGCGCCCAGCGCATGCGCGCAGGAGTGCACGGCGCCCAGGTCTTTCTGGAACGCAATCGCGCCCATCATGGATGCCATCATCATGTCGGAGCGCGCCTGCAACTGGCTCGGCTGCTTGACGGCGGTGAGCAGTGCCGCTGCGGCAATGCGTGTGCCTTCAAGCGCGATGCCGTCGCACAGCGGGTGGTAGACCGGTGACAGGTAGCTCTCGATGTTGTGCGTGAGCGCATCCATGCCGGTGGCCGCCGTCATGGCGGGTGGCAAGCCCAAGGTCAGGATCGGATCGGCAAAGACGCAGCGCGCCAGGATCTTGGGGCTGAAGACGACGCGCTTGAGGTGCGTGTCGTTCTCGCTGACGACGCTGGAGCGCCCGACTTCGGAGCCGGTGCCCGAGGTTGTTGGCAGCGCGACGAAATAGGGCAATTCGTTCTTGATCGCTCGCACCTGCGGGTGGTCCCAGACATATTCGAGGATGTCGCCTTCGTGCGTGGCGGCCACACCAACGACCTTGGCCACGTCGAGCGCCGCACCACCGCCGAAACCGATCACGCAATCCGCCCGGTGCGCCTTGTAGGCCGCGGCGCCATCCATCACCTGGCTGCAGGTCGGGTTGCCGAAGACGCCGGCGAATACGGCCACATCAAGCCCGGCCAGATGACTCTTGAATTCGGCCAGTACCGGCAGTGCACCGAGTGCCTTGTCAGTCACGATCAGCGGCCGTTTGCAGCCGGCTTCAAGCAGATGCGCGGCGACCAGCTTGCGCGCGTCAGCGCCAAATTTGATCGGTGTGGGAAAGGAGAAATTGGTGATGGTCATGAGGTGCCTCTTCAGATGATTTCAAAATAGCGTTTGAGTTCCCAGTCGGTGACGCCGTCGAGCCACTGGCGCCATTCCCAGTCGCGGGTGGCGGCAAAGTGGTCGACGAAGCCGTCGCCGAGCCAGTCGCGCGCGATCGCTGACTGCTCAAAAATGCGTGTGGTCTCGATCAGGGTGCGTGGTGCGCGGGCGATGTTCTCGGCGCCGACATTGGTGCCGGTGATCGGTGGCGTCGTGAGTTTCAGGCCTTTTTCGACGCCATCCAGGCCGGCGGCAATCACGGCAGCCATCGCCAGATAGGGATTCACGTCGGCGCCGGGGCAGCGCGTTTCCAGCCGTGTGGCTTTCGGGCTGCCGGCAATGACGCGGAAACTCGCAGTGCGGTTGTCCATGCCCCAGGTTGGCTTGACCGGCGCCCAGAAACCATCGACCAGGCGCTTGTAGCTGTTGATGGTGGGCCAGATCATGGGGGCGAAGTCCATCATGCAGGCGACCTGCCCGGCCAGGTAGCTCTCGAACAGCTTGCTCATCTTGCGCGGGTTTTTCGCGTCAAAGAACAAATTGCTTTTACCGTCTGACAGGCTCTGGTGGATGTGGCCGCTGCAGCCGGGCAGCTTCTGGTTTGGCTTGGCCATGAAGCTGGGCATGATGCCAAAGCCGGCGCCGATCTCCTTGGTGCCGGTCTTGAACAGGATGGCGCGGTCGGCCTGTTCCAGCGCCTCGCTAAAGCCGATCGCCGCCTCATAAACGCCGGGTCCGGTCTCGGTGTGCAGGCCTTCAACGGGGATGCCAAAGGCCAGCATGTCGTCCATGATGGCGTTAAAGAAATCGGTGTTCTGGTTCATGCGCAACAGCGAGTAGCCGAACATGCCCGGTGTCAGTTGTTCCGGGCCCACGCCGTTCTTGGCGGCCCAGCTTTGTGGGGTTTCGAGGAAGTTGAACCACTCGAACTCCATGCCGGTCATGACCTGGAAGCCCATTTTCTCGGCGCGCTTCAATACGCGCTTCAAGGTCTGGCGCGGGCACTGGGCGTGCGGCGTACCGTCGGCGTTGACGAACTCGCCCAGGAAGAAGGGCACGTTGTTGTCCCATGGCACATGGCGCGCGGTGTTGAAGTCGATGCGCGCCAGGGCGTCCGGAAAGCCGTGTTGCCAGCCGGTGGCCGTGGTGTTGTCGTAGGTGACATCCATCATGTCCCAGCCCAGCACCACGTCGCAAAAACCAAAGCCGCCCGCCGGATAGGGTTCGGCCGCGCCGAGGAATTTTTCGCGGTGCAGGTACTTGCCGCGCAGCACGCCGTCAATGTCGCTCACCGCCACCTTGACCTTGGGCGCCGCTGATTGCTGGACCGCCAGCACGGCCGGGTGCAGGCTGGGTGCTGTCTTTGCTGTCTTGCTCGCCACGTTGCTCTCCTCGTTATGTTGACGCCCTCTCAGGCCGGAGCCGCCGACGTGATGCCCATGTCTTGCAGCGCCAGTCCCATCGCGTGCACGGCCTGCTCGATTTCATCCGCTCCGATGGCGCCGATGCAGCCGACGCGGAAGGTCTCGATCTGCGTCAGTTTACCGGGGTACAGGATGAAGCCGCGTGCGCGTGCTGCTGCGTAAAAGGTTTTGAAGTCGTAGGCCGGGTGCGCTGGCGCATGAAAGGTCACGATGATGGGCGCTTGCACGGCCGGGTCAAGGAAGGGCTTGAAGCCCAGGCGCGCCATGCCGGCGATCAGCGTCGCGTAGTTGGCCTGGTAGCGCGCCAGCCGTGCGCTCTGGCCGCCCTCAAGCTCGAATTGCGCGATCGCCTCGGCCAGCGCCACCACCACGTGGGTCGGTGGCGTGAATCGCCACTGTGTGGTTTTCTCCATGTAGACGTATTGGTCATGCAAGTCCATGGCGAGTGACTGGCTGCGCCCGGCGCAGGCGTCGAGCACGGCTTTGCGGATGAAGACAAAGCCCATGCCGGGCACGCCTTCGAGGCACTTGCCGCTGGCGGCAATCAGCGCGTCAAAGCGCGTCTTGCGCGCGTCGATTTCAAGCGCGCCAAAGGAACTCATGGCGTCAACAATCAGGCCCTTGTTGTGCGCGGTGCAGACGTCGGCCACGGCTTGCAGCGGGTTGAGCACGCCGGCGCCGGTCTCGCAGTGGATCAGGATCACGTGCGTGATCGAGGCATCCTCGCTGAGTTTCTTGGCCAGCGCGGCCGGATCAACCGGCGTGGCCTCGTCGAAACCCAGCACCGTGCAGCGCCGATCCATCATCTTGGTCAGCTTGGCCGCGCGCTTGCAGTAGGCGCCGTTGTCGAGCACCAACACGTGGCCGTCGCGCGGCACCAGGGTGGCCACCGCTGCTTCGACGCTGAAGGTGCCGCTGCCCTGCAAGGGTACGACGACGTGGCTGGCGTGGCCGTGGATCACACCGAGCAGGCTGTTGCGCACGCTGGCGGTGACGGCATTGAAATCGGCGTCCCAGGAACCCCAGTCGCGCAGCATCGCAAGCTTGGTGCGCAGCGTGGTCGTCAGTGGTCCGGGGGTCAGCAGGATTTTGTCGCGGTCCATGATGGTCTCCTTGATCAGATTGGGTTTGCAAAGGCTTCTGTTTTGTCGTCGCTGCTTGTCTACCGAGGTTCGTCATTGCGGACTTGATCCGCAATCCATGGTGCGCGTGGCATGGATCCCGGGTCGAGCCCGGGATGACATCTGGGGACGGGATGACAGCGGCGGTCCGGCATAACAACCTGTGTGGCGTGACGCGCGTGGTAATCCATCTTCCTCACCGCCCACCAGTCTTCCACGCTTGGGTGCGCTTGTTGCTCCAGCGGGCCAGCAGCATGAAGAGCAGGGTCGCGACGGTGGAGGACAGGGCGATTAGCACCGCCATCGCGGCGGCGGCGCCGATCTCGCCGGCCTCGTCGAGGTTCAGGATGGCAATCGAGGCCACCTTGGTCTCGGGCGAGTAGAGAAAGACCACGGCCGAGATCGTCGTCATGGCGTTGATGAAGAAGTAGCGCGACATGTCGATCAGCGCCGGCGCGCACAGCGGCAGCGTGACGCGCCAGAAGGTCTTGTAGAACGGCACTTTGAGCGAGGCGCTGACGGCTTCGAATTCGCTGTCCAGGTTTTTCAGCGCCGTGATCGCTGTCAGGTGGCCGGTGGTGTAGAAGTGCACGATGGTGCACAGCGTGAGCAATGTGAGCGTGTGGTACAGGCCGCCGAGCGGGTTGGCCGGGGCGTTGAAAAAGAAGATGTAGCCCAGTCCCAGCACCAGACCCGGTACCGCCATCGGCAGCACGGCCAGCAGGCGCACCAGTGAACGCAGGCCAGCCATGCCCTTGGTTTTTTCCAGCAGGTAGGCGCCGCTGAACACCAGCAGCGTGCCCAGCAGTGCGGTGCCGGCGGCCATCTTCAGGCTGTTGAAGAAGGCCTCGCCGACTTCGGCGTCGAGCAGACCCATGGCGTAGTGGCGCAGGCTTGGGCTGAGGTTGTAGGGCCAGAACGAGGCGAAGGAGGCGAACACCGCCATGCCGAGCATGGCCAGCATCAGCGCCGCGATCGCCATGCAGTACAGGGTCATGAGCCGGTCGTAGCCGCGCGACGGACGCGGCGCATAGTGGACGGCGCGCGCCGTCAGCATGGCGGTCTGGCGCCGGCTCACGTAGTTGTCAACGCTGAAGCTCAGCACCGCAGGTGCCAGCAGCAGGATGGCCACCACCGCGCCCTTGGAGAAGTCCTGCTGGCCGATCACCAACTTGAAGACATCAGTGGCCAGCACATTGAAGTTGCCGCCGATCACCTTCGGGATGCCGAAGTCCGTCATGACCAGCGTGAAGGTCACGAGCGCGGCCGAGATCAGGCCGTACTTGGCGCCCGGCAGGGTGATGGTGAAAAACTTGCGCATGGCCGTTGTGCCCATGGCGTCGGCGGCTTCATAAAGGCGCGCGTCCGAGAGGCTCAGCGCCGTCACCAGAATCATCAGCGTGTGCGGAAACACCGACAGGCATTCGGCCAGCACGATGCCCGGTGCGCCGTAGATCTGGTCGATGCCGATACCTTGCATCCAGCTCTTGAGCAGGCCTTGATTGCCAAACCAGTAGATCAAGGAGATGGCCGACAGCAGCGACGGCGCTAGCAAGGGGATCAGCGTGATGCCGCGAAACAGCGACTTGAACGGCATGCAGGAGCGCGTCAGCGCATAGGCAAAGGCGAAGGCCAGCGGCAACACGATCAGCGTCACCAGCGACGAGACCCAGACGCTGTTCCAGACGCTGCCCAGCAGGGCCGGCGTCTGGGCGTAGGAGATGAAATTGTCGAACCAGACAAACTCTTCGTTGCGCCCCTGCAGCGCCTGCATCAGGATGGCCAGCAGCGGCCCGGCCAGAAAGGCCAGCAGCGCCAGCGCAATCATGGCCAGGATCGCTTGTGCCAGGCGATCAGTCCAGTGCTGTTTGAGCTTGACGGCGCTCATCAAAAGACCTTGATCCGTTCCGGCAGCAACTTAAGCGTGATGGTCGAGCCGACTTGCAGCGATTGTTCGGACAGGAAATTGAGTGAGAGGTAGACCATCAGCTTGTGCGTGCCCAGCGCCGGCGACAACACGTGGACGTGGCAGTAGGAGCCGAGGAATTCGATCTTGTCGATCTGGGCTTCGAACACATGGGCGTCGTCCGGTGCAATCGGGCGCGCCAGCACATCTTCCGGGCGCAGGTAGACGCGCGCCACTTCGCGGTCTTCACCGGCGCAGGGCAGGCACATCGTGCCAAAGCGCAACTCGCCGCGCGCCAGGCGCGCCGGCAGCACGTTGATCTTGCCGACAAAGTCGGCCACGAAGGGCGAGGCCGGCTCGCGGTAGATGTCCATCGGCGTGCCGACCTGCTCGATCACGCCGTGGTTCATGACCACGATGCGGTCGGCCACACTCAGCGCTTCTTCTTGGTCGTGCGTCACCATGATGGTGGTGACGCCGAGTTTTTGCTGCAGCGTGCGGATCTCCTGGCGCAAACGGATGCGCTCCAACGCATCGAGTGCGGAGAGCGGCTCGTCGAGCAGCAGCAAGCTCGGTGCCGTCGCCAGCGCGCGCGCCAGCGCAATGCGCTGCTGCTGCCCGCCCGAAAGTTGCCCTGGGAACTTGGCGTCGCTGTTGGGCAGGCCGACCAGCTTGAGCAGTTCGGTCACGCGCTGCTTGATCTCGCTGCGCGGCGTCTTGCGGTTGACCAGACCGTAGGCGACGTTGTCGGCCACACTCAGATTGGGAAACAGCGCATAGCTCTGGAACACGATGCCGTAGTCGCGCAGCGCCGGCGGCAGCAGCGAGATGTCACGTCCACCCTGCGTGATGCTGCCCGCAGTCTGCGTCTCCAGGCCGGCGATGATGCGCAGCAGCGTGGTCTTGCCGCAGCCCGAGGGGCCGAGAAAACAGACGAACTCGCCTTGGCGGATCGCCAGATCGATGTCCTGCAGTGCCGTGAAGCTGCCAAATTCCTTGCGGATATGGCGCAGATCGAGAAAGGTTGCTTGACTCATGCGCAGCAATGAAAAGGGCCGCGTGTTTCAGGCAGGCGGCCCATGGGTTGTGACAGCGATCAGCGTTTTTCGGTCTTGCCGTCGTAACGGACGGTCCATTCCTTGAGAATGCGCTCGCGCTGTTCGGCGGCGTAGTTGAAGTCAAGCTTGACCAAGCGCGCTTCGTAGTCTTTGGGCACGTTGGCCAGCGGTGCGGCAACGCCCGGTTGCGCGGTGATGGCGAAGTTCTTGCCGTACAGCAGCATGGCGTCCTTGCTCGAAGCCCAGTCAGCCAGCTTCTTGGCGGCCTCGAGTTTCTTCGTGCCCTTGTGGATGGCAAAGGCCTCCAGGTCCCAGCCCAGGCCCTCTTTCGGGAACACCAGATCAATTGGCGCGCCCTTAGCCTTGTTGGTGTTGCCGCGGTATTCAAACGAGATGCCCATCACGAACTCGCCGCTGGCCGCCATGTTGCAGGGCTTGGAGCCCGAGTGCGTGTACTGCGCGATGTTGTTGTGCAGGCCGTCCATGTACTTCCAGCCACCGCCCTTGCCGTCCTTGTCGCCGAACAGCGTGAGCCAGGCGACGACGTCAAAGTAGCCGGTGCCGCTGGAGGCCGGGTTTGGCATCACGATCTGGCCCTTGTAGACCGGCTTGGTCAGGTCTTGCCAGGACTCGGGCTTGGGAATGTTCTTCTTCTGCGCCTCGACCGTGTTGAAGCAGACGGTGGCACCCCACACGTCCATACCGAACCAGGCTGGCGGCGTCTTCTTGTCACGGTATTGGCTCATGATCGCGTCGAGGTTCAGTGGCGCGTAGGGAATCAGCATGCCCTGCTTGTCGAGCAGCGCCAGGCTGGAGGCGGCCACGCCCATCACCACATCGGCCTGCGGGTTGGCTTTTTCGGCCAACAGCTTGGCGGTGATGACGCCGGTGGAATCGCGCACCCACTTGATTTCGATGTCGGGGTAAGACTTGTTGAAGCCCTCTTGATAGGCTTTGATCTGATCAGTCTCCAGCGCGGTGTAAACCAGCAACTGGGTCTTCTGCGCGGACGCGACGCCAGCGAGCGCCAGCAGGCCGGTCAGGACGAGGGACTTGGAAAAAGTGGACAAACGCACGTGAAGCTCCTTCGAGTAAAAGTTGCAATGCTGTGACCTGACGATGACATTGTGATGACAAAGGTGCCCGTGCACTTGGATTAATTTAACGCCGACTTTTTCGGTTTGTCAATTGTGTTTTGCAGATTGTCAACAAAAACCTTTTGTGCTGTAATAAATGTATGACCGCGCTTCACCCCACCATCGCCCTGCTGCAAAGCAGCTCGCTCACCACTGTGGTGCAGCAGGAAATCGAACGCGCCATTTTGGTGGGCGACTATGCACCGGGCTCGAAGCTCAACGAGGCAGCCCTGGCGGAAAAGCTCGGCGTCTCGCGCGGGCCGGTGCGCGAGGCCTTTCGCATGCTCGACGAAGCCGGCCTGGTGCGCACCGAGAAGAACCGTGGCGTTTTTGTGCGCGCCATTCCGATTGACGAGGCATTGGAGATATTCGATCTGCGCGCCGCCATGGACGACTGGGTCGGCAAGCGGCTGGCCGCTTGCATCAGCGACGAGCAGCTCAAGGAAATCAAGGCCATGGTGGCCGAGATGGAGAAAGCCGTGAAGGCGCAGGACGCGCATCAGTACCATGTGCTCAACCTCAAGTTCCACGACCGCATGGTCGAGATGGTGGGCAACCGCAAGCTCACCGACACGTACCGTCGTCTCATCAAGGAACTCTCGCTGTTTCGGCGCCAGAATCTGGCCGATGTGGTGCTGATGCGCACCTTCCTCAACGAGCACAAGCAGATCGTCAAAGCCATCGCCTCGCGCGACGCGCAGGCCGCCGGTCAGGCCATGTTCGACCACGTGATGCAGAGCAAGCAGCGCACCATCGACAACGATCTGCGCCAGCGCGCGCTGACCCGGCCGGCAGCGGCAGCGAGCGCGGCGGGCAACTGAAGCAGGCGTCAGGCCGGCATGAACAGCAAGACCGGACCGTCACAAAGCGAAGGTGACGTCAACCGCTCGCCGCGGCGCAGCCAGTGGCAGGCCCAAAACCTGGACGACAGAACACGCACCTTGCTGGCGCGCGACAGTGCCGCCTTTTTGCACCAATCGGTCTCCACGCCTTGTTTGAGTGCAATCGCCAAGGCCGAAGGCATCTGGATAGAGGACACCGCTGGCCGGCGCTACATGGACTTTCATGGCAACAACGTGCATCACGTGGGCTACGCGCACCCGCATGTTGTTGTCGCCATCAAACAACAACTCGACGCCCTGAGCTTCGCGCCGCGCCGCTTTGCCAGCGACCGTGCCGTTGAACTGGCCGAGGCGCTCGGTGCGCGCTTTCAGTCATTGACCGGCAACGCCGGCAAGGTTCTGTTCACCACTGGCGGCTCGGACGCGGTTGAAGTGGCGATCAAGCTGGCGCGCGTGGCCACCGGGCGCTTCAAGACGCTGAGTTTCTGGGACTCATTTCATGGCGCCGGCTTTGGCGCCTCCAGTGTCGGCGGCGAATCGCTGTTTCGCAATGGGCGCGCGGTTGGCCCGCTGCTGAGCGGCACCGAACACGTCGCGCCGTTCGGTTGCTACCGCTGCCCCTACGGCCACGCGGTCGACGCCAATGGGCAGCCCGATCTGGCGGCCTGCCGCCTGGTCTGTGCCGCCATGGTTCGCTACGTGCTGGAGCGCGAGGGTGATGTGGCGGCCGTCATTGCCGAGCCGGCGCGTGCCGTGCCCTTCATCCCGCCACCCGGTTACTGGCAGGCGGTGCGTGAAGCCTGCCACGCGCACGGCACACTTCTGATCTTCGACGAGATCCCAACCGGCCTGGGCAAGACCGGTCGCTTCTTCGCCGCCGAGCACGACGGCGCCGCGCCCGACATCTTGGTGCTGGGCAAGGCGCTCGGTGGCGGCATCCTGCCGATTGCCGCGTGCATCGCACGCGCCGACCTGGACCAGGCCGGCGACTACGCCTTTGGCCACTACACGCATGAGAAGAACCCGGTGACGGCCGCCGCCGCGCTGGCCACGCTCGAAGTCATAGCGCGCGAAGGCCTGGTTGAGAACGCGGCGCGCGTCGGCGCCTATGCGCTGGAGCGTCTGCACGCGATGCAGCAGCGCCACAAACTGATCGGCGACGTGCGCGGACGTGGCCTGCTGCTGGGGCTGGAACTGGTAAGCGATCGCACGGCAAAGACACCCGCGCCCGATGCGGCCGAGCGCGTGCTCTACGCCGCCCTGTCCCGCGGCCTGTCCTTCAAGACCACGATGGGCAATGTTCTGACGCTCACCCCCCCACTGATCACCACGCGCGAGCAAATGGGGCGGGCGTTGGACATCCTCGATGACTGCCTCAGCGAGGTTGGGCGGGCTCTTTGATGGGCTATAGTTTTGCGAATGAGGCGCGGGCGATGGTGCGTGTGGGTTTGACAGGATTTCGCCAACATGGGCGATACGGGTTAAGGGGACGGAAATGACTTCAATTTCGATTCAATCGATCGGCAAGGTAGTCTGTGATGTTGCAAACCAAACCGATTCTGGCTGGGGCGACGTCAAATCTCGTATCGAACTCCTACCTGAGTACCGTGCCGGCCTTCTTGGGCTTGATCAGTTTTCACACGCTCTGGTTGTCACATATTTGCACCAGGCGAGTTTTGATCCTGCTGAGCATCTCACGCGGCGTCCACGCGGGCTGGCGTCCATGCCTCGCGTGGGAATCTTCGCCCAAAGAGCGAAAGATCGGCCCAACCCCATTGGTATTACTGCTGTCAAAATTCTCGCGCTGACCCCAGACTCGGTGATTGTGAGCGGGCTCGACGCGATCAATGACACGCCCGTTATTGACCTCAAACCGTATTACCCGCACTACGACTGCGTTAGCAACGCGCTTGTCCCGGAATGGGTGGACCGCCTAATGCAAGGCTACTTCTAGCCACGTCACTGGTTGGCCCAACAGCCGGATTTTCACTATGAACAATTTCACGACCATCGCCCCAAAGTATCAACAAACCGCCGTGCTCCAAAAATCCGCCAGTGAGCAACTGTTTGATATGTTGTCCATTTCCCGTACGGATGACGTGTTGGACCTTGGTTGTGGGACAGGGCACCTTACGCGAAAGATTCGCAGTTTCACGAAGGGTGTTGTTGTCGGAATAGATCCATCCGAGGGCATGGTCACGGTGGCCCAACGCAATAACCAAGACGGTATAGCCTTCCATGTTCAGCCGGCTGAAAACCTCGATATGGTTGATCAGTTCGACGTTATCTTCTGCAACTCGGCATTTCAATGGTTCCGAAATCCAAGTCTCGCAATCTCAAATTGTTACAGCGCGCTTAGTCCGGGCGGTCGAATGGCGATGCAGGCACCGGCACGAAACGATTACTGTCCAAATTTCGTGCTTGCTGTCTGTTCGCTCAGGGAGCATCCTGATACGCAAGAAACATTTGCGCATTTTCATTCCCCGTGGTTCTTTCTTGAAACTGCCGAGGAATATGCCGACATCTTTGCCAAGGCTGGGTTTTCGGTGGTGTCATCGGCGATAGAAACAGTCAGGCAACGCAGCACGCCGACAAGGGCGTTCGAGATGTTTGAGATGTTTGAGTCAGGCGCCGCCGCTGGTTACCTCAATCCCGATTGCTACAACGTCATGTTGCCCTCCAAGTACATTTCCATCGCTCGTGGCCTGATCGAGCGCCAATTTGAATCGCAGGCGGCACATGATGGTGATGTTGAGCTAACGTTCCATCGCATTTACTTACTCGGGCGCAGGCCATGATGCCCCATGGTTATCGCTGAGTGGACCAGCAGACTGAAGTGCCAAACTAAACCCGCAAGCGCACCCTCACAACAACAGTGCGTCGATCAAAATGAATTTGCAGACACAGGGGGAGCCATGCTGATCGAATTTGTTCCAGAAAGAATTGGCCTGTTTGGGTTGCGTGCCGAACGGGTCTTCGCACAGCGTTGGTAGGCCCCGCAATGCACCAGCTTGTCCGCTCGCAGCTGGAATGCATCCGACCCACAAGCACTGCCGAGCGCGAACAACTTGATGACGCGTTGGCCTGGGTCGACTCAGGCGCAGCCTTGTGCCGCGTCGCGAAACCGGCAAGGCCGACAAAGCATCTCGTCTCCTACTTTCCAGTCGTTGATGGCGAGTACATTCTGCTGGTCGATCACAAGAATGCGAAGCTCTGGCTGCCGCCTGGCGGGCACGTTGAGCCCGGCGAGGACCCGCGAACCACGGTTGTTCGGGAGTTGGACGAGGAGCTCGGACTTCGTGCCAAGGAAGAAGAGTTTGCGGCACCGCTCATGGTCACCGTCACGGAAACTGTCGGCCTCACCAGCGGCCACACCGATGTTTCGCTCTGGTACCCCGTGCAGCGTTCCCGAAGCGAGGCGCTGGTGTTCGACAGGTCCGAGTTTCACGCCGTGCGCTGGTTTCATTTCTCCGACGTGCCGCTTGACCGCAGTGACCCAAATCTTGGGCACTTTCTGGCCAAGTTGCGGGCTGGGGCTTAACCCACAAAAGCACAATGGAGATCATCGCTGAGATTGTTATTCAGGTACTCGTTTGGGTACTTCAGCTTCTCTGCGAGTTGGTAATCCAAATGGCTTTCGGTGCCATCGCCGAATTGATTGGCCATGCTGTGAAAAAGGCGTTCCACCTTCTACGCCCACTTCAGCCAAGTGCCTCGGTAGTCGGACACCTTTTCTTGGGCGCGACGGCTGGTGGCCTCAGTCTTTGGTTGAGCCCCGAACTCTTCATCAAAGTTCCATGGTTAAGGGTCGCAAATCTGGCGCTGACACCTTTGGCCGCCGGGCTCATCATGCAAGCCATCGGTGCCTGGCGCGCGCGCCGACAGAAGGAAGTGCTACGCCTTGAAAGCTTTGCCTACGGCTTCAGTTTTGCATTCGCCATGGCTGTTATACGTTTTGTTTTCGGCGAGTAGGTTCCGGAAAGTAGAGGACTACGCATCGCAAAGCAGTAGCACTGACACCGAGGCCACAAAATCCGTTCACATGTTGGCGTCCACGTCAAACTGTGTTCGGAGTTCAGTATTTGACGCGGCAATGCAGATGCATTACCATCGACCCATTATGAATTTGGAGTGCGCAATGCCCGCCGTGCTTGAAGTTGAATCATCGCTAACCGACCGGTACCAAACGACGGTTCCCGAAACCGTGCGCAACGTACTCAAGTTGGGCAAGCGCGACAAGATCCACTACACCATCCGCTCCAGCGGAGAAGTCGTGCTAACGCGTGCAAGCGCTTTACAAGGGGACGACCCGATGCTCGGCCAGTTCCTGGACTTTCTTGCCAGCGACATTGCCAAACACCCTGAGCGCTTGCAATCTGTAGACGCAGGCCTCGTTCGCCGACTTCAGACGCTTGTTGGTGATGTTGCGGTCGATTTCGACGCCGCTCTGTTGGCCGCCGATGAATGAGCTCAGACAAGATTTCGCCATTGGTCATCCATGGTTGGACGGTTTTTTCTCATCCGCTATTTCTTGCGCAAGTCGAGGCCATAACCAGGCAGGTTGAGAATTTGAAGCAAAAGGACCCGGTGGGATACGTGACCAAGAACGCCAGCAAGCGCTTGGCGGCCATTACAAAGCTTGCGTTCGACGTCATCCCGCAAGACCCGACGCGGCCAGAATACCGACAAGGCAACACCCTGGGTGACGGCCGTAAGCACTGGTTCCGTGCCAAGTTCTTCCAACAGTATCGACTGTTCTTTCGTTTTCACGCATCTAGCAAGGTCATCGTTTTTGCTTGGGTCAACGACGACGATACAAAACGCGCGTACGAGAGCGGCAATGATGCCTACCTGGTTTTTCGAAAGATGCTGGAAAGCGACCACCCACCGGATGATTGGGCGCAACTACTCGCTGAGTGCCAGCAGCATGGCGGTCAAACAGGTATCGCACGAGGCAAGCGTGGCACTCGCTAACGCTGCCAAGCACATTGCGATCGCAATTAGCACATGGCCGCGCGCAAGGCAAAGAAGATCGAGCGTGCTCCGCAAGCGGTTATTGATGATGCCTTGGGCCGGTTTGGCCTTGTTTGAGCGAAGGGCCTGAGCGTCACATCTACCACACTGGAAGTCTGACATCAGCAACAACGCTTCCGAGGAATATCAAGCCATGTCTGATCGAACCACCGAACTTGCAGGCGCACTGATACGCAACATCAACGATGTGCCCATGACGCGCTTGCTTCGGGATCCGCACTACGACGCAAAGAGCGCGCGCTTGGCGCAAGGTACCGTTGCCCAGAAACTCGGGGCGGCCTTTGACATACTCGAACCCGGCAAGTGCGGCTGCCCGTATCACTTGCACCATGCGCAAGAAGAGATTTTCATCATTCTGGAGGGCCATGGTACTTTGCGGGTTGCGGACGAGATGCTCCCAATTCGCACAGGCGACGTCATCTTCATCCCTGCCGGCCCGGAGTACCCGCATCAGATCATCAATACATCCGATGCCCCGCTGAAATACTATTCAATCAGCACCCAGGAGACACCCGAAATCTGCGAGTACCCGGATTCCGACAAGTACCTCGCTAAGGGGAACCTCAAGTCGAGCAAGCCTTTCGAAGTGATTGACCTTCGTACGCAAAGCCTGAATTACTGGGACGGAGAACCGTGATGCCTGGCCGCTTACCAGTCAAGTTCCCCCGACCCCTGCGTCCCGGCGACCTGATTGCGATCACCGCGCCATCATCCGGCGTCGCGGGTGCGGCGCTTGCGCGACTTGCACTCGTGCTTGCGAACCTTCGTGATCGCGGCTAGACCGCATTCCCTATGCTCGACTTCCGACTATTTCGCCCCGGCAGCATGGAAGATACTGCGACCTTGCTCGGCCTGTTTGAGCAGGCTCGTGAATACTTTCTGCTGGTCGAGGGAAAGTTGCCGACGTTCGAATACGCGCTAGATGACTTGTCCGCTTTACCGCCAGGAAAGCAACTGCAAGAAAAGTGCTACGGCAGCTATTGGAAAGACGGCGCACTGGTCGGTTGCATGGAGATTGTCCGTGGCTACCCTGAACCGGACATTGCCTATCTCGGCTTGCTGCTATTCGGCCAGACCCAGCAGGGGCGCGGCTACGGCGTCGTCGCCATGTCGCACGTCAGTGCGCTGGCCCGTTCATGGGGCTGCACCAAACTGCGCCTGGCGGTCATTGACAAGAATGCCCGTGGCCTTCGGTTTTGGCAACGTCAAGGCTTCGTCGAGTTGTATCGCAAGCCAAAATCGGAATTCACGGGGGATGCCATTGTGATGCAACGCGCGCTCTGAACCGGATCAAGGTCCGGCATGACAACTGCGGGTTCAGCGTGACATTGGCGCCGCTCTGGCAAAGCCCCTTTCTTAGGCATTGAACCTCATTTGTTTATACTTGTATCAACATCGTGGAGGTTCAATTTATGAAAGCAACAGTGTCAGCCGACCAGACGATCCAGGAATGGGGAAATGGGCTCGGGGTGCGAATCACGGCACCGGTCGCGCGGGCGGCGCGTTTGACACGTGGAGTCGCGGTCAAAGTTGAGGTGGTGGACGGCGGTGTTTTCATTCGAACCACCGGCAAGGTGAAACTAACGCTTGCACAAAAGCTCAAGGCATTCGACCCAGCGGTTCATGGTGGCGAAGTGATGGCGACCGGGCGCGTTGGCGCCGAGGTATTCTGATGGCCCGGCCAAGCAAGCTGTGGGTGCCAGATCGTGGCGACATGATCTGGATTGATTTAAGCCCACAGATTGGTAGCGAAATGAAGGATGAGCACCCGATGATGGTGTTGTCGCCTGCGGCGTTCAACGAGCGCACAAACCTGGTTATTGGTCTGCCGATGACCCATGCGCAATCGAATGACACCAACCCTTTTGCTGTCCGATTCAAGGCGCCGCGCGGTGAGGTTTGCTATGTCCTGGCACATCAGCCCAAATCGTTTGACTGGCGCCTCAGAGGCGCCCGCCCGCACCCCTGGAAGCGCGTGCCCCCGGCTGTCTTTGAGGCGGCTTGTGAGGAGTTGAATGGAATCGTTTCGATTGCCAGTTGAAGTCAAGATGCGTAGCCGTATGGATGTAGCCAGTATGGAGCGCAGCGCAATACGGGATCGGCAGTGCAGCGGTGTCCCCGTATTGCGCCGTCGGCTTCATACGGGCTACGCGTTGCAATGACAACTGCAAGCGCAAGCCTACGCTGACAGCGGTTTGAGCAACTCGGCCAGATCGCCTTCGGTGAAGAGGGGCTGCTTGCGCGCCGTGGCGCCGCTGTACATGCTGTCGGCCAGCGCGGCTTTGCGTTCTTGCAGGGCCAGGATGCGCTCTTCGATGGTGCCTTGCGCCACCAGCTTGACGACCCACACGCTTTGCGTCTGGCCAATGCGGTGAGCGCGGTCAGTGGCCTGGTTCTCCACGGCCGGGTTCCACCACGGGTCGTAGTGGATGACGGTGTCGGCCTGCGGCAGGTTCAGGCCAACGCCGCCGGCTTTCAGGCTGATCAAAAACAAGGGCACCTGACCCGAGGTGAATTGCTCGATCAGGGCGTCGCGCTTCTGGCTTTGCCCGGTCAGTTTGACCCAGGGCAGCTTGCGTTTCGCAAGCTCGGTCTCGATCAGGCTCAGCATGCTGGTGAACTGCGAGAACAGCAGGATGCGCCGGCCCTCGGCCAGCATCTCGGGCAGCAAGTCCATCAGTTGTTCGAGCTTGGCTGAAGCCTTCACTTTTTTGGCCGCATCGAGTTTCAACAGATGTGGATCGCAGCAGACCTGGCGCAGCTTGAGCAGCGCGTCCAGGATGGTGATTTGTGACTTGGCCAGCCCCTTCGAATTGAGCGCCTCGCGCACGGTCTTTTCCATGCTCAGGCGAATCGTTTCGTACAGATCGGCTTGCTGGCCTGAGAGTTCGACGCGCATCACCGTTTCCACTTTGGGCGGTAACTCGTGCGCCACCAGGGCCTTGGTTCGGCGCAGCATGAAGGGCGTGATGCGGGCGCGCAATTGCGCCATGCGATCCGGGTCGCCCTGCTTCTCGATCGGCTTGCGAAACAGCTCGCCAAAGCGCTGCTGGCTGCCCAGAAAACCCGGCATCAGAAAGTGAAACAGGCTCCAGATCTCACCCAGGTGGTTTTCCATCGGTGTGCCCGACAGGCACAGGCGGTGCCGCGCTTGCAGGGCGCTGGCCGCCTGCGCCGCCTGGGTGCTGGCGTTCTTGATGTTTTGCGCTTCATCCATCACCAACAGATGCCACTTGGCGTCGAGCCAGCCTTCGCGATCACGTTGTAGCAGCGAGTAGGGCGCGATGACGATGTCGTGCTGGTCAATCGTGTCGGTGATCTCATGCCGGTCCTTGCCGTGGATGACCAGGCTGCGCAGCGCGGGGCAAAAGCGCTCGGCCTCGCGCCGCCAGTTGCCCATCAGGCTCACCGGCGCAATGATCAAGGCCGGTCGCGTCAGGCGGCCGGCGTCTTTTTCGATCTGAATGTGGACCAGCGTCTGCAAGGTTTTGCCCAAGCCCATGTCGTCGGCCAGGATGCCCGCCAGCCCATATTGGCGCAGGAATTGCAGCCAGTTCAGGCCTTGCTGTTGGTAGGGCCGCAGACTGGCCTGGACGCTGGCCGGCACGGCAATGCTGGGCAATTCGGTCTGGCCGCTGAGCTGCTTGACCATGGTGCGCAAGGCACTGGCGCCTTCCCATGCGACGCCCTCACCCAGCGCCGCGGTAGTGCGCATGGCGTCCAGGCGCGAGAGCTTGAGGCTGTCGCCAGAAAAATCGTGGCTGTGATCGCCCACCAAGTCCAACAGGGCCGCCAGCCAGGGTTTGAGGCCCTCGGTCGGCAGCCGGATAAAGCCCGTGTCATCGGGCTTGCGCAAGTAGATGAAAGGCGCAATCTGGGGCTGACCCGTGGCCGGGTCCAGCGCGCTGGCCGCTGCTTGTGCGATCAGCTCTGGCAGCCAGGGCAGGATGTTGTGGCGCTGGCCGTTGATCTCCATGCCCAGCGACAGATCAAACCAGGGCGAGGTGCTGCCTTCCTCGTCATCGTCGTCGCTGCCTTGGCCCTGCAGTTTCACGTCCAGGCTGTCGGCGTGGCTGATCCAGTTGTCCAGCGAGGCGTCGAGCGTCACGTCAAAGCCGGCCGCTTTGAGTGCGGCAAAGCCGTCGTCGGCCCACTGCAACCACTTTTGCTGCGAGCTGCCTGCAAGAAGGCCGAAGCGGCCCTTGTCCGTCGAGCGCAGTCCCAGATCGGTCAGGCGCGTGATAGCGTCGAGTTCGGCTTCGGTGTCGCGCTGTAGCAGAAAGCGCCCTGATGCATTTTCGACCAGCACCGTTGCGCCCTGGCCGGCCCACCAGCCGCGGTGGCCGGCATAGTCAAACCGCAGTTGCGCTTGTAGCAGACCTTGCTCGAAGGTGTGCGCCGGGGCGACGCGCGTCAGGTGCAAGTGGGCCGTGGGCGCTATGCCTCGCAGTGTGCTTAGTTGTTCCAACACGGGTGGCGCGGGCACCGGGCCCAGACGCTGGAGCAGATCGGCTTGGTGTTTTTGCACGGCTGCGGCTTGCAGCGGCGGCGCCTTCAGGAGCACGGCAAGCTGAGCCGGCGCAACACCTTCGGCTTGCGCCGGGCCACACAGGCCAAGCTCCAGGTCCAGATACAGCGGGGGCGTGTTGCGGTAGAGCTTGGCGGCGCTGCCGTCTGCCAGCTTGGGGCGCAGGGCCCAGCCGGAATCGCTGGCCTGCACCGTGCTCACCTCATGCCACTCCCATTGCAGGCTGCGCGCTGCGCCCCACTGGATCGGTGCGCCAGCGCCGCCGTTGCCGTCGTCCAGATACAAGTGCCCGCTACTGGCGGCCTGTTGCAGTGCAAGCAGGCCGACTTGCCCGCTTGGCAGCACTGCGGATTTGAAGCTGTAGGCGTAGTAACTGCCGCTGTGCGGCAGGGCGCGGATCAGTTGCAGTATTTCATGGTCCAGCGATGAGGCCTGTTCATAGGCCGATATACCTGGACCGGGCAGCGTGCGCAGCGGCTTCGGTTTGGCCCACCCACCATTGACCTTGCGGTAGGACAACACGACTTCAAGTTGCAGTTCAGCTGCCTGGCCGAGGCCACCGGTGGGCGAGAGCAAATACAGGTATTGGTCCCTGCGTTGACCGCCTGGGGCGCTGCTGCGCTCGCTCTTGGCCTGGTCAAGCTCTTGCAGCCAGTTCAGCAACTGGGCTTCGGCTTTTCGCTGCGCTTCTTCCTGCGCGCGCACCAGTTCGGCCTGGCGCCGGGCCTCGATCTCCTGTGGCGTGGGCGGGGTGACAGCGGCAAACTGGTCTGCCGCATCGCCCAGCAACTGGCGCCCGCGGTAGGCGGCTCTGAGCATCAGCGCCACGCCGTGCTTGCATTGCTGGCCCACCGGGCAGTCGCAATCGCTGTCCCAGTAGTCCAACTGGCCGTCGGGCAGCAAGTCAATTTCAATCGAAACTTCGTAGGGTGTGCGCTTGCTGCCCTGCACTTCGCCGAGCAGCAGCCAGTGCGTCTCCATCGGTTCGATGTCCAGACTCAACACCTTCTGATTGCGAAACAGGAGCAGACCGCGAAAATAGGTGGCGTCATCGACCTGCGCACGAAATGACTCGATGTCAAACCACAAACCGTATGAGCGCCCGGCAAATTGCATGGTTTAGTGGTTCGGCACAAGGCCTTGCGTGGCGGATGTTCTTGGGAATTTCATGCAGTTTCGGTGACAAGACGCAGAAGTGAATGAGGCCACTTTTCTGGGTGGCGGCTTCCATTCTATGGATGCTTTCGGCGTGCCACCATTTTCGTCGATGTGAGGCGTCGCGCTCAAGGCGCCAACGCCTTTTGTGTCATGCGGTAGCCCGAGTCCAGAAGTTGCTCGATGCTCTTGCGGGAAAAATCGTAGTCCCGCGTGCCGTGGTCGCTGCGCACGCGCTCGGAATACAGAATTTCGTCGCGTCGGGCCATCACATCCGTCAGGTTCTGCGGCAGCGGCCTTCATTTGCCGGGAAACAGGTCGATGATGAAGACGCGCTTGCCGGCGGAGCCGCAGCGCTCGACCACTTTCTCCAGCGGTGAGTTGCTGACGATGCCGCCGTTCCAGTAATGCTTGCCGTTGATCGTCGTCCACGGGAACGACGGCGGCAGGCTGCCGCTGGCCACGATGTGATCGGCGCTCAGGTCCTCGGTGTAGCTGTCGAACATGACGAGTTCGCTGGTCTCGACATCGAGTTCCTTGTACTTGGCCTCGCTCACAATCAAACTCGGCGTGGGCTTCTTCTCGCTGGTGAGGAAGCCTTTGGACAGGGGTGGGCGCTGATAGGGAAGCTGGGCCTCTTCGGACAGCAACAGAATGCTGCCCGTAGCACCTTCAGAACGCAAGGTTTCAACCGCACTGGCACCGGCCAGGCCGCCGTCAATGACGACATAATCGAACTGTGGGCTCATGTGTCTCCTGCTCATGTGACTGAGGGCACCCTGAGATCGGGCGATGCGGGTGAACGAAGTCGCTGTAGCAAGGCATCCTTAAGGATTTGAATCTATAACCGTGGTGCGTCGCAGCCGCAGTCTGGCCGAGCCGCAGGCGATTGAGTAAGCTCGTTTAGGTAGCGACCTCAGTTTCTGCGCACAATTCCCTTCTAGACTGTAAGGGTTAGCAATGTGCCTCTGTATCGCAGGAGTTTGTTCTATGTCGGTTCATTCCGTAGTCCGTCATCCGCACGTCGGTTCACCCAGCGTGTGGAGTTCTTTGCTTGAGGCGCGCATTTTTATGGAAATGGCGCTGTTGCCCGCTTCCCTGCCCTTGCTCATGGCGGCGCCGCAGGGTGACGGGCACCCCGTGGTGCTGGTACCCGGCTTCATGGCCGGTGAATCGACACTGGCAGCGCTCAAGCTGTTTCTGCAAAACAAAGGCTATGACGTGCACACCTGGGGGCTGGGGCGCAATGTTGGTTTCCGTGGCAGGCATGCCAATGCCCTGCCGCAAAAGATCCGCTATCTGCACCACACGACCGGGCGCAAGGTCAGCCTGGTGGGATGGAGTCTGGGTGGTGTGTTTTCCTTTTATGGCGCAGAGACCACGCAGGACTGTGTGCGCTCCATCATCACCCTGGGTAGCCCGGTGAGCGTGGACATGATGGGTAACCAGTCGCCCCCGGCGCTCAAGGCCATGTACCGTCTCGTATCGCATCGGCTGGGCGCGTCCGCCCACCTGATGCAACCCCGCGCCAAAGCCATGCGCGAGCACCGTCGCCTGCCGATTCCGACCAGTTGCCTGTACTCGCTGACCGACGGGGTTGTGCCACCGCAGGAGGCGACGATTGACGGCGACCCGGCGCTGCATGAAAACATTCAGGTGCCGGGCAGCCATGTTGGCCTGGGCTTTAATGGCATCGTGATGGCCATCGTCGCCGACCGCTTGGCCCAGCCTGAAGGTGACTGGAAGCCGTTTGACCCCCCGGGTCTGCTCGGGCACGTATACCGCGCCACGACCTGTGCCAGGCCAAGCGCCGAGATACCCGCCACCTGAATCGCGACCGGAAAGTAAATCATGAGACAACTCAGCGAACACGATGCCGCGTTCATCTATTCAGACAACGCGCACGCCAATTCCAACGTCACACTGCTGCACATCTACGACCAGTCCACCGCACTCCATGGTGTGGTGCGCTTCAAGCACATCCTGGCGCAACTGGAAAGCCGTTTGCACCGCTTGCCCAATTTCCGCGAACGCATCCTGCGCGTACCACTGGACCTGGACTATCCCTATTGGATCGAAGACGAAAACTTCAACATTCAGTACCACGTGCGCCACATCGCCCTGCCCAAGCCGGGCGACTGGCGCCAGTTTTGTATTCAGGCTTCGCGCATCCACACCCGCCCGCTTGATCTGCAGCGGCCGCTCTGGGAGTTGTATGTCATTGAGGGGTTGGACAGTTTTCTGGATCTGCCGGTGGGCAGTTTTGCCGTGCTGCTCAAGGTGCATCATGCGGCGATTGACATTGCCCACGGCAATGAGATCACGACACTGCTGCACGACCTCTCGCCCGACTCGCCGGTGCCAGCCCCGGCAGCACCCTGGTTTCCTGAAGCACCCCCCGGCAATGCGGCCTTGCTGGCGCGTGCCGGGCTCAATCTAGTGACCTTCCCCCTGCACATGCGCCAGCCGCTCAGCGCCGGTTGGACCGCGCTGAAATCGGCCCTGGGCACTTTTGTCGGAGAGTTTACGAGGCGCACTTACCCATTTCCCATGACCCGCTTCAATACCGAGGTTTCGGCACACCGGGTGTTTGACACGCGCCGCTTTGCGCTGGCCGATTTCAAGGATATCCGCAAGCTGGTGCCCAAGGCCAGCGTGAACGATGTGGTGCTGGCGGTGTGTGCCGGTGGTTTGCGCCGCTATCTCGCGCTGCAGGACGAATTGCCTGTGGAGAGCCTGGTTGCTGCCTCTCCCATTGCCGTGCATTCCGACAAGGAACACGAGGGCGGGGCCGAATTTTCCTGGGCCCGCGTTGCATTGGGCACGCATTTGGAAGATCCAGTGAAACGACTCAAAGCCATTCACGCCGACAGCTCGTCTTCCAAGACCATGGCGCAGGCCATGAGTGCGCGCGAACTGACGGCGCTGGCCGAGAGCGTACCCTCGGTTGCCATTGCGGCCAGCAGCCGGATGCTGCGCTCGGCGTCCTTGCAACTGGGCGATTGGGTGCCGCTGGCCAACTGCGCCATCACCAATGTGCCCGGCTCACGCGTGCCGATGTACCTGCAAGGCGCCCAACTGACCTACGTGTCGGCGATCATGCCCATCTCCGATGGCATGGGGTTGGTGTTTTCCGTCACCGGGTACAACGAATCCATCGTTATTTCATTCACTGCCTGTGCTGAACAGATTCCAGACCCGGATGTGTTTGCCCGCTGCCTGCGTGACAGCTTTCAGGAATACCTCGCGTTGGCCCGTCCGTCAACCCATGGCAAACCCCGCCCCGCATTCAAGCCACTGGCCAAAACCAGCCGCAAGCGCAAGCCCATTGCCAAAGCTGTCGCCTAAAGCTGACGGCTCGTTCAGGGGTTTTCGCCAGCCGCCAGCCGCTGGTTGATGTCGGCGATGACGGCCGGCAGGTCGCGCAGGTCGTCGATCACGTAGTGGGCGCCGCTCTCACGCACCAGCTTTTCTTTCGACGCCAGTTCCTTGGCCGCGAGCTCAGTCGTGCTCATCTTGCGCACCGCGTCCCAGCTATCGGCCACGTAGTTGCTCCACTTCGAGACGCCGACGCGCCAGCACAGAGGCGCGCCTTCGCCAGCGCCGGACACCGTGTCATCAACCTTGACCGTGCGGCGCAGCGCGTTTTCCAGGTTGTAGACACCCATGCGCTCCAGATTCTTGATCACCATGTAGGGCGTCGGGCGCGGCATCTCGACCTCGTTACCGGCGCAAGCGGTGTCGGGCACAAAGCCCTGGCCGGCGGCGCCGGCCAGCAGCAGGTCCATCATGTCGCGCGTGAAGCCGGTGGTGACGCCGAGCTTGATGCCTTGCTGCTGCAGGCCTTTGACGACGTCGGCCACGCCGGGCAGCAGGTCGTGGTAGCTGCCGGCGCGCAGTAGCGCGAGTTGCGTCGGCACGAAATCGGCAAACATGGCATCGATGTCAGACTGATTCGGCGCGCGGCCGAACTTGGCCGTGAAACGCTCGCGCACCGACTTGATTTCGGTGATGGCCTTGATGTGCAAGTCCTTGCGCAGGCCCATCGGCTCACGTGCTTCGGGCATGGTGATCTCCAGGCCGTATTTCTTGAACACTTCGACGAAGACGATGGCCGGCGCATCGACGTAGCGGTCCATCGTCGTGCCCGAGCAGTCCAGCATCACATAGCCGACACTGCGTTCGGTGTTCTCGTTGTCGAATTTCTGTTGCTGGGCCGCTGCGTGGCGGATGTCTTCGGGCACGCGGCCCACTTCTGAAAGCCTGGAAACTGCGGATTCGGTCATGCTCTATCTCCTGTGACGGCGGCGCTGCATTATTTCAATGCCACGGCAATTGTCTACGGTAATTTGTACATTGTCAACAATTTGCAATACTGACCGTATAACTGTCAAGACTTGAATTTTCACTTTAAACTAACGATATGAAACCGCTTGTTTACATCGAGTCCTCTGTTATAAGTTACTTGACAGCGCGAACCTCTGACGATCCGATCAGGAACGCGTGGCAAGCCGTGACCACACAGTGGTGGACTACCAAGATGGACGCATGCACCGCATCCATTTCGCCGTACGTCATTGAAGAAGTAAGCGCGGGAGACCCGGACGCCGCCAAATTGCGCATTGATGCAATACGGGGTTTGAATTTGCTTGACACGAACCATGAAATCGAGTCGTTGGCTGATTTTTTGCTGATGGGCGGTGGCTTGCCATTGAAGGCGCGGTTCGACGCGCTACACATCGCCTGCGCCTCATACGACGGGGCAAACGTGGTGTTGACCTGGAATTTCAAACACATTGCGAACCCGGTGCAACTGCCTGTGATGCGTGGACTGTGCGCCGCACGTGGCTACCGGCTACCCGAATTGGTTTCACCGCGGGAAATGATGGAGTACTGAACATGAATGCTGTGCCTCAAAAAAAACAAACCGAGTGGCATGACCCCATCGCTCAAGAATTGCACGATATACGCGAGAAGTTGGTAGATCAATATCAAGGAAATATGCGTGCCTATTCGCAGGCAGCCAGAGCGCATGCCCTGGCTCTAGGTTTCCAATTTGCCACACCAAAGAAACTAGAGTCAAAAAATTAGTTCGAAATTGACCTCATCTCGGCAATGCGTTTCGTCATACGGACTGTTTGCCGCTCTTGGCCAAGCCTGTGTTTTCAGGCAAAGGTTCTGCCAACAACACCTGCCACGCCTCTCAGTGATGCGCACCCTGGTGGGTTTCTTTTATGATACTTAGCTCGCCAGTCATTGCCGCAGTACTGTTCGGCGCGCTGCTGCACGCAAGCTGGAATGCGCTCGTCAAGTCGAGCAGTGACAAGGACCTGGACATGGCCGTCATCCACCTGATCGGCTCCTTCCTCGCCATTCCGCTGGTGGCGCTGGTCGGCTGGCCGGCGCCGCAGGCCTGGCCCTTTATCGCGGCCTCGGTCGTGATCCACATCGGCTATTACCTGGCGCTGACGGGTGCCTACCGCCACGGCGAACTGGGCCTGACCTACCCGCTGATGCGCGGTGTGGCGCCGCTGCTGGTGGCGCTCTCAGCCACCTTTACGCTGGGTGAAACGCTCTCGCCGCTGGCCTGGGCCGGCGTGCTGGGCATCAGTTGTGGTGTGCTCGTGCTGGGCCTGACGGCGCACGCGCTGACGGTGCCCAAAGCGGTCGGCTTCGCGCTGACCAATGCCGTCATCATTGCGATCTACACCGTCGTTGATGGTCTCGGTGTACGCGCCTCCGGCAACGCCTTGCAGTACCTCGCAACCCTGTTCCTGCTCGACGGCTGGCCGTTTGCCCTGCTGATGTTCGCCACGCGCGGCCATGCGGTGGGCCGCTATGCGCGCCATCGCTGGCCGGTGGCCACGCTCGGTGCCTGCGCCTCGCTCGGCTCCTACGGCATCGCCCTGTGGGCCATGACGCGCGCACCGGTGGCAACGGTGGCAGCGCTGCGCGAGACTTCGGTCCTGTTCGCGGTGCTGCTGGGCGCCTGGTTTTTGAACGAGAATTTCACCCCGAGGCGGGTCATCGGCGCCTGCACCATTGTTGCGGGCGTGATGGCGCTGCGGTTGGGTTAACTTGTTGCGAGACCGCTCGCGCTAACTCCACGCAAGCGACCATACACACGCCGCGAAATCCAGTCTGACACCAGACCCTGAAAGTCCCGCTCGTTCATGAAGCGGGCAAAGATGTCTTCGTTTTGTTCCATGCGTTCAATGAAAAGAGTTTCCAGCAAGCTCGAGAACAGCAGGGCGAACTTTTCGGCGGGATTAACGGCCGCCGCTTCTCGTAATGAGCCGTCGGCAATTGCGGCCTCAATGATCTGGTCGAAGAAGAGTTGATCAGCTTCAGTAAAGTCGGTGCCGAACCGTTCATTAATCAAATCAATCAGGCGTGACAAGGGCACATCTTCGTCGTGACCTGCCCCCGATCCCACCTCGCCGGGTCCGTCCAGTGGTGCCGCTTTGCCTTCGCGCAGACTGATCGAGCCTTCGCTGATCTTCTGTAACCGGTAATACTCCAACCGTATTTCGTCATCAAAGCTATAGCGCTCGCCGTTGCCGCGCTTGGGCAGCTTGGGTGACAGGAACCGCAGAAAAGTGTAGAGCCGCTCCAGGTCAGAATCCTGGTATGGGATTACCTGCGATAGGAAGGCGTAGAGGTTACGAAACGCATTCAATTTGCCCCGCCACAACTCCGCCTGCTCTTCGTCCTCCACCTGCAAAGCGGCGAAGCGGTCCACAGCCGGGTCGAGCGTGGCATTCATGGCCTGATGATCGGCAGCACTTTGTCGCTGCTTTGGTTTGAAGTAGACCGCAGTGAAGCGTTGCACTTCCTCTGCCAGGTAGATGCTTGATGCGTCCAACTCGGCTTTCACGGTATACATGCGATTCGGCTGGGCCTCTTCGCCCATCTCGGCACCTTCAAAATACTGCTTGAATGCCTCGCGAATTTCCTCCGGGGTATTCACGAAATCCAGCACGAAGGTGTCTTCCTTGAGTGGGTGCATGCGGTTCAGACGCGACAAGGTCTGCACGGCCTGAATGCCGGCCAGCCTTTTGTCCACGTACATGGTGTGCAAGAGCGGTTGGTCATAACCGGTCTGGTATTTCTCGGCCACCAGCAGCACCTGGTAGTCGGTTGAATCAAACTTCTCTGGCAACTCGCTTTCCTTGATGCCGCCGTTCATGCCGACCTCGGTCCAACTCTGGCCCGGCAGCTCTTGATCCAGCACCTCGCCTGAGAAGGCGACCAATGTCTTGATCCAGTGGTAGCCCTTGTCGCGGATATAGGCGTCAAAAGCCAGCTTGTAGCGCACCGCTTCCAGTCGTGAACCAGTTACCACCATCGCCTTGGCCTTGCGGCCGATCCGGTGTCGGGTGACGGCATTGAAGTGTTCGATCATCACTTCGGTTTTTTGGGCAATGTTGTACGGGTGCAGCCGCATGAAGCGAGCCAGCACCTTGGCGGCTTGCTTGCGTTCAACGTTGGGGTCGTCCTCGCTGGCCTTGACCAGTTTGTAGTAGGTAGCGTAGGTTGTGTAATTCTTCAGCACATCCATGATGAAGCCTTCTTCGATCGCCTGCTTCATGGTGTAGCGGTGGAAGGGTTGCCCTGCTTTACCGGCCTCATTCCGACCAAAAACAGCCAGCGTCTTGTGCTTGGGTGTGGCCGTGAAAGCGAAAAAACTCAGGTTTGTCTGCCGTCCGCGCTTGGCCATGCTGCGGTACAACTCGTCAAGGTTCTCCACACCTTCCTCGGCCGCATAGCGCGCGGCCTCTTCGCGTAGCACGCTGCCGCCCAGCACTTCTTTCAGGTCGGTCGCGGTCTCACCCGATTGGGAACTGTGCGCCTCGTCAATGATCACCGCGCAGCGACGCGTGGGCAGCACACCATCTGCCTGGCCGCCTTGCTCTTCGGCCATCTTGGCCAGTTGCCGTGCCACGAAAGGAAACTTTTGCAGGGTGGAGATGATGATGGGCACGCCGTTTGTCAGCGCCTCGGCCAACTGGCGCGAATCCTCGTCGATCTTCAGCACCACGCCTTGTCGGTGTTCAAACTGGTAAATCGTGTCCTGCAACTGGCGGTCCAGGACACGGCGGTCCGTGATGACAATGACCGAATCAAAAACCTTGTGGTTGGCGTCGTTGTGCAGCGAAGCCAGCCGGTGCGCCAGCCAGCCGATGGTGTTGCTCTTGCCGCTACCAGCCGAGTGCTCCACCAGATAGTTATGGCCCGGCCCCTCCAGCCGTGCAGCGGCTTCCAGGGTACGCACCGCCTGCAACTGGTGGTAGCGCGGGAAGATCATCGTTTCCTTCTTGACCTTGCGGCCATCTTCGGAGCGCTTTTCTTCCAACTGCAAGTGCATGAAGCGCGCAAAGATGTCAAGCAGGCTATCGCGCTGCCACACTTCTTGCCACAAATAGGCCGTGCGATAAGCCAGGCCTTTGGGGTCGGGCGGGTTGCCGGCGCCGTCGCTCTGCCCCTTGTTGAAGGGCAGAAAATGGGTTGCGTCACCGGCTAGGCGCGTGGTCATGAAAACCAGTTCGGTATCGACCGCAAAATGCACGAGCGCGCGGCGCTTGAATTCAAACAAGGGCTCGCGGTGGTCGCGGTTCTGTTTGTACTGCGTGATCGCAGTGGTGACGGTCTGCCCCGTCATCGGGTTCTTGAGTTCGGCCGTCACCACTGGAATGCCGTTGATGGAGAGCACCAGGTCAAGTTCATTGGTGTTCTTCAGGCTGTAGCGCAATTGGCGTGTCACGCCGACGCAGTTAGCTGCGTACTGCGCGGCCAATTCCGGGTTCATGCTGTGGGCCGGTTTGAAGAAAGCGATTCGCAGTGTGCGGCCATAGCATTTGAAGCCGTTGCGCAGCACAGCGAGCGTGCCATAGGTGTCGAGCCAATGGGTCAGGTCTTTGAGGACAGTGGCCTCGGTGTTGGCGCCTTGCAGGGCTTCGAGCTTG
Source organism: uncultured beta proteobacterium (assembly GCA_903920695.1). GTDB lineage: Bacteria > Pseudomonadota > Gammaproteobacteria > Burkholderiales > Burkholderiaceae_C > Rhodoferax. Next base: position 8,193 of record CAIXNB010000033.1, on the reverse strand, counting down.
GCCCACTCTTTGGGTTGGCTGGTGCGGATGAATGCCAGCGCGACTTCGGGGAAGAGGGAATGGTCGGTATCGTAGGCTGATGGCTTAATGTCCATGTATCCATCGGCAAGAAGATGAGCCTCGATGATGGACTCGAACGCTGCTTCCTGGTGCCGGTGGTTCATCTTTTCCCCCTTGCCGCCATCAAGCCGCTGCCGCTTCCGTGGTTTCGGCGCCGATCATCAGTTGGCCGGTCACTGCAGCGGAAATCAATGCCGAGCGACGCTCTTGCAGCAGCGCAATGGTGCGTTTGGTTGCTTGCGCGAAATTGTCAATCTTCTTGGTTTCTTCCTGTATGTACGCTGCGATGGCTTGCTGTTCTTTTTTCGGTGGCACTGGGAGCCAAGCTTCGTACAGACCCTCGGGATACAGCCGCAGGCGGGACGACCAGACCCCTTTTGAGTAGCGGGTGATCTCTTCGGCAAAGCGCGGCGTGCGCACCAACAGGTCAACGTATTCGGGGTCAAGCACCGGTAGTGGTTGATAGACGTTGTACGCGGGGCTGACGATGCCGCTCTGCCGTGCGACGCCCATTGCACCCATCCAGGCCCACAGCGTGTTAATGACCAGATCGCCGGCTTCGCAGCGCTTGTAGCCTTCCATGCTTTCGGCCATGAACATGTTGACGTTCTTCTCGGCGCGGCTGGTAACGCCGGTCAGATGCGACACCGAAAGCAGTTCTTCATCGCCCGAATCGGAGCGGATGTCGCGCTCTACAAACAACCACTTGGCGCGTTCAATTTTCCAATGCGCTGGAATCCGGCCCAGCCACGGAATGCCGGAATCGCGGTGCGGGGCGTTGGGGTTGAGGCCGCGGGTTATGGCGCTTGCGATGAGTGCGTGGCGCTTCTGGCCGAGCAAAAGGATCAGACGGCGCTTTTCACTGATGAGGTTGTTGAGATTGTCGGTAACCTGATCGAGGCGGGTAACCAGTTGTTGTTGACTTTCAATTGATGGCCAGTCGATGTACTTATTTCCAAGCCTGTGCCGGCTGAGTTCAATTTGATTGGTTGCCCCCTCTGCGCATTCAACGGTAATCTGTTCCTGCTGGACGCTTAGCACGTAAAACAGGTAACGCGGTACAAAGCGCCGAGCCGAATCACGAATAATTGTGACGTGCCCGTCAGCAAACATCGGCAGGTTTGGTTCTTCACGCACATGGGCCACGCGACCAAGAGTGCCAGTACCGGTAGAGTTGATGAGAATGTCATTTTGCTGAAGCCAAGAAGTAATGCGGTCAATGTCCGCTGGATCATGCAGTTTTATCTTTAGTTGATCAACGCCGGATGCTTGCACGCACGCTTGGTTAATGACCGGCACTCCGTTCGATTCGACATATGTTGGAGCGTCACCCCGCTGGATATAGTCAGCAACGTATTTCAGCTTCACACGTTTTGAGTATTTCATTTCGGCAACCTTACCGCCCGGTACGCCTGCTGCGGATCGTTCGGCTCTTGCGGATTGGTCATGGTGAGCCGGCCTTCTCGCATTAGCGGGCGCAGGTAGTGCTGGCGTATGGTTTCGGGGCGGCGGCGCAGCAGGTCGGACAGTTCTTCAGTTCGCCACGCCCGAAATTGGCACAGGGCAATCACCAGGGCTCGGACTTCTTCGGGCGGGTGTCTTTGCCCGATGGCGCCGACACTGGCAGCGAGTTCCCCAGGCAGGCCATTGAGCAGTTCGCGGCGACGCGCTTCGTCGAACACTGGCTCCAGGGGCTCACTCAATAAGCTTTCGGGGTTACTTAATAAGCCGGGAGGCTTACTCAATAAGCCGTCGGGGTTGCTGGATAAGGCGCTGGGGTTACTGGATAAGCCGCTATCGACCAGTCTGTCGGTCGGTACATAGTAAGTCGCCGACCCACGCCCCTTTTGAGCCAGCAGCCCGGCATCGCGCAAGCGGCGCAGAGACTGGCTGGCGGTCAGGGTGTCCACTTTGGTCAGCTCGCGGTACGTGCCGTTGTTAAGGGCACCAGCCTCGCGCACCACGATCAGGGCTTTGGCTTCGTCTTCGCTCAGGTGCAGGTCTTTGAACTGGGCCAGCCAGGCGATGTCTTCTTCACCCAGAAAGTGGTGAAAGAAGTAGCGCGCCACAAACTGGTCGCTGTCTCGGTTCGACTCGAACAAAGGCGGCGTCAGGCCCGCCTGTTCCATGCTCTCGCGCATGACGCGGATGCCGCTACCTTTGGTTTCGGCCAACCGCGTGTCGTACAGGGCGGCGGCAATTTTGGGGTTGCGCAATTGCGAGCCCGGCTCGCCCAGATGGTCTTGTGGCTTGAGCGAAAAGCCGGGGTTTCGAATCTCCAGTCGGTTGGTGTAGCGGATGATCTGCACCGGGCTGTGACTGCGGTAGCTGCGGTGCATCAATGCGTTGACCAGTGCTTCGCGAATCACGCGCAAAGGAATGGCGGGCTTGTCCTGGCGCTGCAAGTCGCCCTCCGGCAGGGAAAACCCCTTGGGCAGGTCGTCCAGAATGGCGGCCTGCGCGCGGCGGATCAGGCGCAACAGCGGGTCGCGCAGGTCCATGGTGTCAAAGCGCCGGTCGGGGTGGGGCACCCATTCACGGCCCGGCACACGGATGTAGTCCACGCGCATCATAGGGAAGCAACGGCGCAACGCGATTGGCTTGCCAAACAGCATCAGGCCGGCCACGGTGGGTTGCCACGTCCCCTGATTTGGTGCTTGCAGACTGCGCCGGATGCAGCCCAATGATTGCAGCAGTTCTTCGTCGCTCCAACGCAGTTCCTCGGCATCGGGGTTGGCCTCGGCGCGGGACTGGCGGTAGTCGGCAATGGCCTCTGGCAACAAGTCGTCCATGCTGGCGTCGGCTACCGGGGTGGCGTCAAAACTTTCGGTTTGACGGCCCTGGTAAAACACGGCCATATCATCGTCGGTGCAATGTTGGTCGGTGCTGCTGATGCGCCGTAAGGCACCTTTGGGTAAGCCCTGGGCCTTGAAAAATACCGGCTTGTCCTGTGCTTGTGCTTCAGGCACATGCACCACCAGCACCGCCTTACCGTCCAACGTTTCGGTGCTGATGTCCACGCGCACCGGTTGGTTGAATGTGGTGCGGCACTGGGTGGCAATCTCGGCGCCCAGCTTTTCGGGCTGGTCAATGCCTTCTACCTCGTAGGCCGGGAACAAGGCCTGCTCCTCACGCACTACGCCAAGCAGCAGCCAACCGCCGCCCAGGCCTGGCTCGTTGGCAAAGGCGCAAATGCTCTCCAGAATGGACTTGCCAGCTTCTGATGCTCTTTTGGCCTCTATGTGTTCGTTTTCATCAAGGAGGTTGAGGCTCTCAAGCAACTCAAGCGCAGTCACGTGGTGACCTCCTGCAGCAGGCGCACGATCTCCGCTTCGGCCAGTTTCAGGTCGGCATCAATCTCTGCAAGTGAGCGCGGCGGCGTGAAGCGGTAGAAATGCCGGTTGAAGTTAATCTCGTAGCCGACCTTGGTTTTTTCATGATCGATCCAGGCGTCCGCAACGTGGGGTTGAACCTCACGTTCAAAATAGGACTGCACGTCCTGCTTGAGCGGCACGTTCTCGAAATCACGCAGCTTGGGATCGGCTTCGTACTCGATCTTGGCGCCAGACTTTTTGACAATGACGGCCTGAGCATTTGAGTCGATCTCGCCGAAGGCTTCACGGAATGCCCTGGTCTGAGTCGCGCGCCATTTGCTGTCGCGATTCTTCAGGACGGCTTGGACCTGCTTCCAGATGACATTCCAATCTTTGCTGGTATCGCGACCGATCACCTTGTCAATCGCTTGCAGGTCATCGAGCAGTTCCGGACACGCATCCAAGAAACGTTCCTTGCGTTCGAGCGTAATTTGGAACGCAAGTCGCAATGGGCGCTCAATGGTCAAGCGCCTGTATCCGAAGTCTGCGTTGTCAAAGACTTTGCTGGTGTCGGCCGAACGCATATCGCCGTACTCGCGCACGATATCGGTGATGTGCGCCTCAGAAAACTCCCGGCGTTTGTCGCCCAAGCTGCGACGCAGCGGTTGCCAGCGTTCACGCGCGTCGATCAGATGAATCTTGCCGACGCGGCGCGGCTCCTTGCGATTGGTGACGATCCAGACATAGGTGCCGATGCCGGTGTTGTAGAACATCTGCTCAGGCATGGCGATGATGGCCTCCAGCCAATCTTTCTCAATAATCCATTTGCGAATTTCGCTCTCGCCAGAACCAGCGCCACCCGTGAACAGGGGCGAGCCGTTGAAGACAATGGCCAGCCGTGATCCGTCCAGATTCTTTGCCGGATTGACGGGCTCAAACTTGCTCACCATGTGCTGGAGGAACAGCAAGGCGCCGTCATTTACACGGGGTGTGCCGGCGCCGAAGCGACCGTTGAAGCCTGATTTGTCGTGCTCGCGCACCACCTCTTGCTGCTGGCGCTTCCAGTCCACGCCAAAGGGGGGGTTGGCAAGAAAGTAGTCAAAGCGTTCGCCGACAAACTGATCGTCAATCAGCGTGTCGCCGAACTTGATGGTTGAAGTCTCGGCATCGCTCGGGTTGGTCCGCAGCAGCAGGTCTGACGCTGCAACTGCATACGAGCGGGGGTTGAAGTCCTGACCGTAGACGTACAACTTGGCGCCAAGGTTGTGCTCGCGCAGGTATTTGCGCGCTTCCGACAACATGCCTCCCGTGCCGCAAGTCGGGTCCAGCATCTTGCGCACCGTGTTGGGCTTGGTGAGCAGTTCGTCGTCATGCATGAACAACAGGTTCACCATGAGGCTGATGACCTCACGTGGCGTGAAGTGATCGCCCGCCGTCTCGTTGGCCTGTTCGTTGAAGCGGCGGATCAAGTCCTCAAACAACAAGCCCATTTCTATGTTGTCTACGACGTCGGGGTGGAGGTCTACCTCGCAAAACTTCTTGATGACAAGAAACAGAATGTTGTGTTCACGCATGCGCTCAATTTCATTGCCAAAATCGAAGCGTTCGAAAATCTTTCGGACATTCTCAGAAAAACCGTTGATGTAGGAAACAAGGTGCAGGTGCGCATGGTCCGGGTCGCCACGCAATTTTTCGAAGCTCAGCGGAGAATGGTTGTGAAAGCGCTGCCCGGAAACCTTGTTAAGAATACTGTCCAGCGCGACATCTTTCTGCTTGCCTTTGTATTTGGCGTGCTTTGCCAGAACCGCTTCTTTGGTGCTTTCGAGTACACAGTCAAAACGGCGCAGCACCACCAGTGGCAGCATGACGCGCTCGTACTGTGGCGGGCGATAGGGGCCGCGTAACAGGTCAGCGATGGTCCAGATAAAGTTGGAGAGTTCGTGGCTTTTGCTCATCCTTGGATTTTCACACCTCTCGTGATGCAGTATCAAGGCGGGAAAGGTACCACATATCGACTCGGATCGGATGCAATAATTGCCCCGAAGAGTGCCTGCATATTTATAGCAAGAAGGAATTCAAGATGAGTCTTCCGAGTCAAGCTCAAATTGTCATCGTCGGCGGCGGCATCGTCGGTTGTTCGGTGGCTTATCACCTGGCCAAGATGGGCCGCACCGATGTGTTGCTGCTGGAGCAGGGCAAGCTCACCAGCGGCACGACCTGGCACGCCGCCGGCCTGGTCGGGCAGATGCGTCCGAACCGCAACATGACGACGATGAGCAAGTACGGCATCGAGCTCTACGCCTCGCTCGAAGCCGAAAGCGGGCTGGCTACGGGCTGGAAGCAGTGCGGTAGCGTCAACGTCGCGCGCACGCCCGAGCGCATGCAGGTGCTGAAGAAGCAGACCGCCATGGCCAACAGCTTCGGCGTTGAATGCCATCTGATCACGCCGGCCGAGGCTGGTGCCATGTACCCCGTGATGCGCACCGACGATCTGCAGGGGGCGATCTGGCTGCCCGGCGACGGCAAGGTGAATCCGGCCGATCTCACCATGTCGCTGGCGAAAGCGGCGCGCAATCGCGGCGTGACGATGGTCGAGGGCATCGAGGTCACCGGCGTTATCAGCGAGCACGGCAAGGCCGTCGGTGTGCGTACGACGCAGGGCGATGTGCGTTGCGAGGTGCTGGTCAACTGCGCCGGCCAGTGGGCGCGCCAGTTTGGGCGTCTGGCCGGTGTCAATGTGCCGCTGTTCTCAGCCGAGCATTTCTACATCGTCACCGGCAAGATTGATGGCGTGCTGCCCAATCTGCCGGTGATGCGCGACCCCGACGGTTTCATTTACTACAAGGAAGAAGTCGGTGGGCTGGTGATGGGTGGCTTTGAGCCGAAAGCCAAACCCTGGAAGATGGACCCGATTCCCTCGACCTTCCAGTTCGAACTGCTCGATGAAGACTGGGAGCAGTTCGAGCCGCTGATGACCAATGCCCTGCACCGCACGCCGTGTCTGGAGACGGCCGAAATCAAGATGCTGCTCAACGGGCCCGAGAGCTTCACACCGGATGGCAACTTCATCCTCGGTGAGGCGCCGGAACTGCGCAACTATTTCGTCTGCGCCGGTTTCAATTCGGCCGGCATTGCCAACAGCGGCGGCGCGGGCCGCTTGATGGCCGAATGGATCATCGGCGGCGAGCCCAGCAGCGACCTGTGGGACGTGGACATCCGGCGTTTCGGCGCCTTCACCGGCAACCGCAAGGCCTTGTCCGTGCGCACCGGCGAGACGCTGGGCCTGCACTACGCCATGCGCTGGCCGCGCCAGGAACTGGAAACGGCAAGGCCACTGCGGACTTCGCCTTTGTACGATCTGCTATCGGCCAAAGGGGCGGAGTTCGGCGCCAAGAATGGCTGGGAAAGAGTCAATTATTTCCGGCAAAACCAGCAGTTCAGACCGGACTATGGTTTGGGCAAACCCGGCTGGTTGCCCTGGATGCTCGACGAGCAGCGCGCCACGCGCGAAGCCGTTGCACTGTACGACCAGACTTCGTTTTCCAAGCTGCTGCTGCAGGGGCGCGATGCGCTGGCCGTGCTGCAGCGCCTGTGCGCCAATGACATTAACGTGCCGGTCAACAAAATGGTCTACACCGCCCTGCTCAACGAACGCGGTGGTTTCGAGAGCGACCTGACCATCATCCGCCAGTCACCCAATAGCATGGGTGATAGCTTCCTGATCATCACCGGCTCAGCGCAAACGGTGCGTGATTTCGACTGGATCTCGCGCCACATCGGCGCGCAAGAACACGCGCTGCTGACCGACGTCTCGGCCCTCTACTGCGTGCTGTCGGTGATGGGGCCGAAGGCGCGCGAACTGCTCGCGCGCGTCAGCCCGGACGATCTGTCACCCGATGGTCTGAAGTTCTCTTGCACCAAGCTGATCGAGGTCGGCTTGGCCGTCGTGCGCGCCGCGCGCATGAGCTACGTTGGCGGACCCGGTTTCGAGCTCTACGTGCCGGTGGAAATGGCGCGCCACGTTTACCTCACGCTGTTTGAGGCCGGCGCCGACCTGGGCCTGCGCGATGCAGGCTACTACGCGCTCGACGCCTTGCGTATCGAGCAGGGCCGGCGTGCCTGGGGCGCTGAATTGGGGCCGGATGAGACGCCGTGGGAGGCCGGTCTGTCCTACGCGGTCAAGCTCGACAAGGGCGCAGACTTCATCGGCAAGGCCGCCTTGTTGGCGAGCCGCGAGCAGCCCTTGCGCAAGAAGTTGGTGACCCTGGTTTTCCAGACGCCCGATGCCTATGCCTGGGGCGGTGAGGCCATCGTCCTGAACGGCGAATCGGTCGGCGAGATCTCGTCGGTTGGCTGGAGCCCGAAAGCCGGCGTCTGCGTCGCGCTCGGCTACGTGCGCGGCGCCGGTGCCAACCAGCCCCATGCCGGCACGCCCGCCACGATTGAGCTCTGGGGCGAGCCGGTCGCCGTGCGCTTGTTTGACCGCTGGGTGCCGTGATCTGTCATCAGGTTCCTTTTTTTTGTCATTGCGGACCTGATCCGCAATCCATGCTTCGCGTAACAATGGATCCCCGATCAAGTTCGGGATGACAGCTTGGCGATGGCATGACAAGCTGTGGCCAAAAAATCAACGGCTGATAACTCCAGAAACCAGAGTAAGGCAAGTTGAATCTTCGAAGTGAGGCATGCAAAGATGCCGGACCGTGATCGCCGGTTTGCAGCGTTAGCCGTCTTCCAAAAAATCAACTCAGAAATGGTTGGTGCTCTATTGCAGTCGTTGCCGATCGCGACAGGACTTCTCCGAAGCGGTCATAGAAAG
>CAIXNB010000032.1 GCA_903920695.1 uncultured beta proteobacterium | reverse complement strand
CTGCTTGAATTTCTGCTTTCGCGCGAGGACATCATGAAGGACATGAAGCAGTTCCTGGTGCTGTCGCGCGAACACACCGAGGTTGCCGCGGCGGCCACGCGCTGGACGCGTTACCAGCAGCGCGAAGCGGATCTAGCAGCCGCGCAGGATCTGCTGACCAGCGCCGACAGCGATGCCGACATGACTGCTATGGCGCAGGAGGAAATCGACAGCGCTGGCGCCGAGCTCGCGCAGCTCGAAAGCGAACTGCAGCGCATGCTGCTGCCCAAGGACCCGGACGACGCGCGAAATGCCTTCATGGAAATCCGCGCCGGCACCGGCGGCGATGAGTCCGCCCTGTTTGCCGCCGATCTGCTGCGCATGTACACGCGCTACTGCGAGCGGAGCGGCTGGAAGACCGAGATCATCAGCGAATCAGCCAGCGAGCTTGGCGGCTACAAGGAAGTGGTGATCCGCATCGAAGGCGACAACGTGTATGGGGCGCTCAAGTTCGAGTCCGGTGGCCACCGCGTGCAGCGCGTGCCCGCCACCGAGACGCAGGGCCGCATCCATACCAGCGCCTGCACGGTAGCCGTGCTGGCCGAGCCTGACGAAACGGTGGCAATCCAGATCAATCCAGCCGACTTGCGCATCGACACCTACCGCGCCAGCGGCGCCGGCGGTCAGCACATCAACAAGACCGATTCAGCCGTGCGCATCACGCACTTGCCGACCGGCATCGTGGCCGAATGCCAGGATGGCCGCAGCCAGCACAGCAACAAGGCGCAAGCGCTCAAGGTGCTGACCGCGCGCATTCAGGAAAAGGACCGCTCGGAACGAGCGGCGAAAGATGCGGCCGAGCGCAAGAGCCTGATCGGCAGTGGCGACCGCAGCGACCGCATCCGCACCTACAACTTCCCGCAGGGGCGACTGACCGACCACCGCATCAACCTCACGCTGTACAAGCTGCTCAACATCATGGAGGGCGACCTGGACGACGTCGTACAGGCATTGAAGGCCTACGAGGCGGCCCAGCAATTGGCCGCGCTGGAACTCGGCGCCGGCGCCTGAGCTTCACGTGACAACACTGGCACATGCACTGCAGACGGCACAGGCTGAGGGCCTGGAGCGGCTGGACGTGCAGATGCTGCTGCTGCACGCGCTGGGACGGTCTGCGCATGACCGGGCCTGGCTGCTAGCCCACGACGCCGATGAATTGGCCGCGCCGGCGCAAGCAGTGTTTGAAGCTTGCCTGCTACGTCGCCGCAATGGCGAGCCGCTGGCCTACATCACGGGCCACAAGGAATTCTTCGGGCTGGACTTGCGAGTCGACGCCCGTGTGCTGGTGCCGCGCCCCGATACCGAAACACTGGTCGACTGGGCACTGGCGCTGCTCATCGACACTCCCGCAGCAACCGTTCTTGACCTCGGCACCGGCAGCGGCGCCATCGCGCTGGCGCTCAAGGCGAGTCGTCCTGATCTGTCCGTGCGCGCCACTGACTTCAGTGAGGATGCGTTGGCTGTAGCGCGTTCCAATGCAGTTCGGCTGCATCTGGATGTCGCCTTCCAGCATAGCTCGTGGTTTGAAGGCATCAATGGCCGCTATCAACTGATCATCTCGAACCCGCCGTACATTGCAGCGCAAGACCGGCATCTGGTTGACCTGGCGCACGAACCAACGCAAGCTCTGACCGCCGGCGCCGACGGTCTGGACGATCTGCGACGCATCATCGCGCAGGCCGCCGCGCATCTGCAAGTCGGCGGCTGGCTGCTGCTGGAGCACGGTTATGACCAAGCGGCTGCCGTGCGCATATTGCTGCAGGAAGCTGGTTTTCAGCTCGTTGCGTCCCGGCGCGATCTCGGCGACATTGAACGCTGCAGCGGCGGGCAACTGCCCTTGCCAGCCACGTCATCAGCGTATGACATCAACAACATGATTCACCCGTAACCTGAAACCCAACATGCCACAAACACCTCCGGCCTGTGTCCAATGCACGCTCGAAAATACCTATCCCGATGGTGAAAACTACATCTGCCCGGACTGCGGTCATGAGTGGCCGATCTCGGCGGCCCAGGACATTGACGACGATGCCGCCGCCAGCGTCAAGGACGCCAACGGTCAGGCGCTTGCCGACGGCGACGCAGTGGTACTGATCAAGGACTTGAAAGTGAAGGGCTCGTCGACCGTGCTCAAGATGGGCACAAAGGTCAAAAGCATCCGGCTGGTGGGTGGCGACCACGAAGTGGACTGCAAGATGGACGCCGGCAGTTTCATGCTCAAGGCTTGCTTCCTCAAGAAAGTCTGATCTGCGCCTTGCGGCGCCGTCGCGGCAGTTTAGTGATGGTGACCGTGTGCCCCGTGCACGTGGCCGTGCGTGACCTCCTCCTCAGTGGCCGGACGGACGTCGGTTACGGTGACATTGAAGCGCAGAGTCTTGCCGGCAAATGGGTGGTTGCCGTCGAGCAAAACCTTATCGCCCTTGACCTTCAACACGATAAAGACATGGGATTGCCCATCTTCGCCCTGGCAACGCAATTGACCACCAACCTTGACGCCAGGTGGGAACTCGGCCTTGGGAATGGTCTGAAGCAGACTTTCGTCACGCAGTCCGTAGGCGTCTTGTGGCTGCAATTCAAGTGTGGTGCGGTAACCAGCCTCCTGCCCTTCCAGGGCTTCTTCAATCTTGGCAAAGGTGTTGCCATAGCCCCCATGCAAATAGGCCATCGGTTCATCACTCTGTTCCAGAATTTTGCCCAGGCTGTCGCTGATTTTGTAGCGCAAGGTGACGGCGGTATCTTTCTCGATTTTCATGGGTTTAACTGCGTTGGGGATGCGATGATCGGAGAACTTATTCTCGCTCCAAAACCACCGACCTTTGAGGGCACCCGAGCCGAGTTCAGAGCAGGCGGAAAATTATCAGACAATGCCAGACACCATACCTTCTTGCCCGATGCAAAATTCCACCCAAAAACTATCCATGACACAGGTTTTGCTGTGCGGGGCGGCCATTGTCACGCTCTCCATGGGGATTCGCCACGGCTTTGGCCTGTGGTTGCAGCCGGTGACACAAAGCCAGGGCTGGAGCCGCGAGACCTTCGCTTTTGCCATCGCCATCCAGAATCTGGCCTGGGGTTTTGCCGGGATTTTTGCCGGCATAGCAGCAGACCGGCTGGGCGCGTTCAAAGTCATTATCGGTGGCGCTGTACTTTATGCGCTTGGACTGGTCGGCATGGCAATTGCCACCACACCGCTGCTGTTTTCAGCCACGGCAGGCGTGCTGATTGGTATGGCGCAGGCTGGCACGACCTACGCCGTGATCTACGGCGTGATCGGCCGTAACGTCAGCGCGGACAAACGGTCTTGGGCCATGGGCGTTGCGGCAGCCGCAGGCTCATTTGGTCAGTTCCTGATGGTGCCGACCGAGGGCTTTTTGATCAGCAGCTTCGGCTGGAAGGAAGCCCTGATGATTCTGGGACTTGCCTCCTTGATGATGGTGCCACTGGCCTGGGGTCTGCGCGAGCCCGGCTTCAGGGGCGGCTCGATCATCCCCCGTGAGCAGACAGTCCTGCAGGCGGTGACCGAAGCCTTTCGCTACCCCAGCTTTCAGTTGCTGATGGCCGGCTACTTCGTCTGCGGCTTCCAAGTCGTCTTCATCGGCGTCCACATGCCAAGCTACCTGCGGGACAAAGGCCTATCACCGCAGGTGGCGGGCTACGCCCTGGCACTGATTGGCTTGTTCAATGTGTTTGGCACCTACGCGGCTGGCGTACTGGGGCAGCGGCTGCAAAAGAAGAACATCCTGGCTTTCATTTACTTCACACGTGCGATTGCCATCAGCCTGTTTCTGTTAGCGCCTTTGTCTCCCACGAGCGTCTACATCTTCTCCGGAGTCATGGGGCTGCTGTGGCTCTCGACTGTGCCGGCGACCAACGCGACGGTGGCACAGATCTTTGGCGTGGGGCATCTATCGATGCTCAGCGGCTTCGTATTTTTCAGCCACCAAATCGGTTCCTTCATGGGTGTCTGGCTCGGTGGCTACCTGTATGACCGCACCGGGAACTACGAAACGGTCTGGTACATCGCAATCGCATTGGGCGTGCTGGCGGCCCTGGTGAACCTGCCCATCAAGGAAGCATCGATCAACCGCAGTGCCGCCATACAAGGAACGTGAAGACGTGAAACGCAGTCACAAGATCGGACTCTACGGCGCTGCAATTTGCGTGCTGCTCGCGGTGTTTTCACTCTACGGCCGGGCCGATTTTCTGGTCACCCTGGCCAATCAAATCTGGTCCTGTTTTTAGGCGCGACCTGCATGATGGAAAAATCACCAACGACACTCGCTTCAGCGGTCGGGCCGCCCTCCAACTGGATCATGCGTTGGACACACCTGTTGCCGGCCAGCACAACGGTGCTGGACATCGCGTGCGGTCGTGGACGTCACATGAAGTGGTTCGCCCAAGAGGGACACATGGTCACCGGCGTTGATCGATCTGCCGAAGCAATTACGACTGCGAAGAAGTTCGGTCCGGCCATTTGTGCTGATATCGAAAGCAATCCATGGCCGTTGCGCCAGCACAACCGGCCACAACAGTTCGGGGCCGTCATCGTCACCAATTATTTGTGGCGACCGCTGTTTCCGACCATCATCCAAAGTCTGGCGCCGGGCGGCATACTCATTTATGAAACTTTTTCCCATGGCAATGAAACCGTGGGGAAACCATCCAATCCTGATTTTCTCCTGCGTCCTGCAGAATTGCTGTCGGTTTTCCGGGACCTGCAACTGATCGCTTTTGAAGAAGGATTCCTGCAGAACCCTCCGCGTTTCGTGCAGCGAATCGCTGCGGTACGACCGGATGCCAAACCGGCCGGCACACAGCCACTCAGACGCCAGGCTCTCGATGCCCAACACTCTCGCTAAAATGTCCTTTTGCCTCATAATCACTGTGATATGACTTCATCAAACCGCCAAATCAGGGGCAGCATCGTGGCCCTTGCCACCCCAATGCACGAAGACGGCAGCGTGGACTACCCCACGCTGCGCAAACTGATCGACTGGCACATCGCCGAAGGAACCGACTGCATAGGCGTTGTTGGCACGACCGGCGAATCGCCAACCGTCAGCATGCAAGAAAATTGCGAAATCATTCGCGTCGCCGTCGAACAGGCCCGAGGACGCGTACCGATCATGGCAGGCTGCGGCGCCAACTCCACCTCCGAGGCGATTGAGCTGGGCAAATTTGCCAAGGCAGTCGGTGCGGACTGCCAGCTGCAGGTCGTGCCCTACTACAACAAGCCAACCCAGGAAGGCCAGTATCTGCACTTTAAGGCAATTGCCGAAGCGGTTGATCTGCCCATCATTCTCTACAACGTACCTGGCCGCTCGGTCGCAGATATGGCGCATGACACCGTCATGCGACTGGCCCAGGTCAAAGGCATTGTTGGCATTAAAGAAGCCACAGGCAACATTGAACGCGCGCAGTGGTTGATTCGGGAAGCGCCAAAAGGGTTTTCCATTTACTCCGGCGATGACCCAACGGCTGTCGCACTGATGCTGTGCGGCGGGCACGGCAACGTCAGCGTATCGGCCAATTTAGCCCCGCGACTGATGCATGAATTGTGCGTTGCGGCAATGGCTGGCGACAATAAGGCGGCAATGGCGATTCAATTCAAACTACTGCCCCTGCACAAGAATTTGTTTATTGAATCAAATCCGATTCCCCTGAAATGGGCCATGGCGCGCATGAAACTGTGCGGCGCAACGATGCGTTTGCCCATGACGCCCCTAACCCAGGCCAACGAAGCCGTTCTTGAAAGCGCTTTGCACGCAACCGGTCTGATCTGACACGTTCGAACCGACCTTACTCACTACCCTTGGGGACACTTTCTGTGAATCAATTTTCCAAACTTGCACTGCTAAGCCTTTCACTGACCCTGGCAGCGTGCACGGTTCTCGACAACGACAAAGTCAACTACAAAAGTGCTGGTAAGGGCCCGTCGCTGGATGTGCCGCCCGATCTGACCCAACTGTCTGCCGGCAGCCGTTATTCCGTTCCCGGCGCACCGATTACGGCATCGAGTTTCCAGCTTGGCAAAGCAACCCAGGCTAACGCACCCACGGCAATCAATGCAGTGGGCGATGTCCGAATCGAGCGTGCCGGCAACCAGCGCTGGCTGGTGGTTAACCGCCCAGCTGACAAACTTTGGGCCCCCGTACACGATTTCTGGCAGGAAAATGGATTCCTGCTGGCCATAGAACAGCCCAATCTGGGCATCATGGAAACCGACTGGGCAGAAAACCGGGCCAAGTTGCCACAAGACTTCATTCGCAACTCGTTGGGAAAAGTATTTGATTCGCTGTATTCGACCGGAGAGCGCGACAAGTTCCGCACCCGGCTAGAACGCACGGCGGACGGCGGTACTGAAATATTCATCAGCCATCACGGCATGATTGAGGTTTACAGCGCCCCCGAAAAAAGCGCAACTGCATGGCAACCCCGACCAGCTGATCCTGAGCTTGAAGCAGAGTTTTTGAGTCGACTGATGGTCAGGCTGGGTGTGACACAGGAGCAATCGAAGGCCTTGATTGCCGCCGGTGCTGGCAAGAATAGTTCGCGTGTTGCGGTAGTTAACGGACAATCGGTCATTCAAATCGATGAAAACTTCGACCGCGCTTGGCGTCGTGTTGGCTTATCGCTGGATCGCACCAGTTTCACGGTCGAAGATCGGGACCGCAGCCAAGGAATATATTTCGTCCGCTATGTGGAGCCGGTCGCAGACAAATCCGAAACGGGTTTGTTTGCATCCCTCTTTGGCCCTTCAAAGGCCAATGCAACGCCTTTGAAGTACCGAATTACAGTGGTCTCTCAAGGGGGATCGACCACTGTATCCGTACTGAATGCCAGCGGAGCACCCGAAGCGTCCGCCAACGCGCAGCGCATTCTGAAAGTGATTGCGGATGACCTTCAATAGCCAAGCACCTGGCCTGTCATAAGGGACAGGCCCGCACAGTTCAATTCTTGAGATTGACTTGCTCGAAAAAAAAGCCACCTGACGGTGGCTTTTTTCTTCAACGCAGTTGAAAAGTAAGTGTCTTACTTCTTAACGGCAGCGCTGGCAGCTGCTTCAGGAGCAGCAGCAGCAGGAGCCGAAGCACCGGAAGCAGCTGCTTCTGGTGCAGGAGCTGCTGCAGGTGCGGGTGCTGCTGCGGGTGCAGGAGCGGGTGCAGGAGCAGGAGCTTCCTCTTTTTTACCACAAGCAACCAGAGCGGCGGCGGCAATAACAGCGGCCAAGATGAGTGATTTTTTCATTTGAAAAATACCTAGTGAGTTAAAGAAAAAACAATTTCCGGAAATTGTCATAGCAGAGATACTGCAACGACCAAGCAAAGATGACTCGAGATCTCCCTGCTTAGCCGTGGATTATAAAACAATATTTTGTGTCTGAAAGGCTGCATCAGCGCACTGAACGCTTCTTGGCATCGCGTGGCACAAAGACCTTGCCACCGTTCCCAGCAGGCCTCGCGCCCATGGGCGCGCCAAACGCTGGCTTGCGCGCACCAAAGCCAGCACGGGGGGCTGCACCGTCGTTATGAGCACCGGCAAAACGGTCATTAAACCCGCCTTTGCGTTCATAACTAAACCCTTCTCTTGCTCCGCCACTGCGATCATCACGCGAAGCAAATCCGCCTTCACGGCTGTTTGGATAATTGCCCGGACCTGAATCGCGACCACCACCGACATTTCGATCAGAAAAACCACCCCGGTTGGCGCCGAAACCGCCAGCACGACCACCACCGCCAAAATTGCGATCACGAGACGGCTGGCCACCGCCACCCATACGGCCATCACGGCCGCCAAAATTCGAATTGGGACGCGAGTCCGGAAAACGCTGCTGCGGTTCCATGCCAGGAATCGTCTCGGCTTTGAATTGTTGGTGGCTATGAAACTCAATGTCCATAATCTTGCGACGATCACGGAACTCGGCAAACGTAATTGCAAGACCGTCGCGCCCGGCGCGACCTGTGCGGCCAATGCGGTGCGTGTAGTCTTCGGCCTTCATCGGCAAACCGAAATTGAACACATGCGTGACGGTCGGCACGTCGATCCCGCGCGCGGCCACATCCGTTGCGACCAAAATCTGCACCTGACCCTGACGCAAGGCCATCAAACGGCGGTTGCGCAACCCCTGGCTCAAAGCGCCGTGCAATGCCACTGCAGAAAAGCCCTCTTGCTGCAAATCATTGGCGAGACCATCACATTCAATTTGGGTACTGGCAAAAACAATGGCCTGATTAATGCTGCTGTCGCGCAACCAATGATCTAGCAATTTGCGCTTATGCTGCGCGTTGTCAGCCCAGAACAGTTTTTGCTGAATGTTGGCGTGCTTCTCCTGCGGCGAATCGATCTGCAGGCGCTGAGGTTCGCGCATCACACGTGCAGCGAGTTGCTGAATGCGTGCAGCAAAAGTGGCGCTGAACATCATGGTCTGCTTGCGCCCGATGGTCAGTTGATTGATTTCTGCCAAGTCGTCGGAGAAACCCAGATCCAGCATGCGGTCAGCTTCGTCAACGACCAAAAACTGCACCTGATCAAGCTTAATTTGCATGGAGCGTTGCAGATCCAGCAAACGACCCGGCGTCGCCACCACGAGGTTGGCGTTTTGCAGCTTGGCGATTTGCAACTGGTAAGGCATGCCACCGACGATATTGGCAATACGCAGGCCACGGCAATGTTGCACCAGATCAATGGCATCATGCGCGACTTGTTGCGCCAGTTCTCGCGTCGGGCAAACAATCAGGGCGCCCGGTGCAGTTGGAGCAAAGTTTCGGGGGTTGGTCGGGTCTTTGCGCTTGGCGCGTTTAGGAGGCGCCTCGCCTTTGGCCGCGGCCTCGGCTACAGCACGGTCAAAATCAGCGCGTTCTTTTGCCTCTGCTTGCGCTTGCTGGGTCAGCAAAGTGTGCAAGACTGGCAACAAGAAGGCTGCGGTCTTGCCGCTACCCGTCTGGCTTGAGACCATCAGGTCGATAAAACGCGCGGTCTCACTAGCGCCGTTGCCACCTTGCATGGCCAAAGGAATAGTTTTCATCTGCACCGTGGTCGGTTGCGTGAAACCGAGGTCCTTGACAGCCTGCAGCAACTCAGGGGCTAGACCAAATGCCAAGAAACCGTTGGGCACCTCTTCGACCGCATCAACTGCTTGACCAAGATTCTGGTTCTCGTTGAAAGCGTCATTGGAAAAATTGTCGACAAGCGAAAGATCGCCCGTCGCTTGAATAGCGTCAGTCATGAATTTACTCACACGCGAGCGCCGCAGGGTATGCGACTGCTCCGTTAATGGTTAAAAAACATCAACCATCAAACGGAACCTGCTCTGACTCAATACGAGTTCAATCAGCGCTGGGGGCCCTTTTCTGAAAATTCGCTACTGCAAATTCGCTTTGGACCCTGTGAATGAAGGGAGATGTACAAATATGCACCGCTGTTTGCAGCGCAGCCTTGGATTATGGCATGAATCCGGGTTTCTACCTAATTAGCCAATTTAAGGAAGTGATCACGGTAATGCTCAAGCTCATCGATGGACTCATGGACATCCGCCAAAGCGGTGTGGCGCTGCTGCTTCTTGAACGCGCTATAGACCTCGGGACGCCAGCGTTTGGATAACTCCTTGAGCGTGCTCACATCGAGGTTGCGGTAATGGAAAAAGGCCTCCAACTTCGGCATGTATTTCGCCAGAAAACGCCGGTCCTGACCAATGCTGTTGCCACACATCGGGGAGGCATTCTTTGGCACATATTGACTCAGGAATTCGATTAATTGGGTTTCCGCATCGACCTCAACCGTGGTCGATGCTTTCACCTTGTCAATCAGTCCGGTTTTGCCGTGCGTGCCCTTGTTCCAGGCGTCCATCTTGTCGAGTTGCTCATTGCTCTGATGGATAACCAGCACCGGCCCTTCTGTGCGACATTCAAGCTTGGGACCCGTGACAATAACTGCGATTTCAATGATTCGGTCAAATTCGGGGGCAAGACCGGTCATTTCACAATCAAGCCAAACCAAATTTTGACTGGATTTGCTAAGCAAGGGGACCATCGGAAGCGTGTTCGGTGAGTTCATGACAGGAATTGTCGCTGATGGCCTAAACTCGGTCGCAATGTCAAATTCGTTTCCACTTCTTACCCGCCATTGATGCTGACTTTCATTTTCGTTGCAGCCCTGTTGGTTGGCACCGTGTTGAAGTTCTGGCTCAGTTCGCGCCAGATTCGGCACGTAGCACAGCACCGCAGTGAAATACCGATCATTTTTTCTACCTCCGTCACATTGGCTGCGCACCAGAAAGCAGCCGACTACACCATCGCCAAGACACGCTTCAGCATAGTTGAGCTCGCACTTGGATCGGCTGCTCTTTTGGCATGGACATTATTGGGGGCGCTGTCCGCTCTCAACCAACTATTGCTTGGCTGGCTGGGCGGCGGCATGCGGCAGGAGTTGGTTCTTCTTGCTGGGTTCGCACTTATTGGCGGACTTATCGACCTACCGCTCAGCTTGTACCAAACCTTTGTCATAGAACAGCGCTTCGGTTTCAATAGAATGACGCCGAAGCTCTGGTTGCTCGACTTGTTCAAATCGAGCTTGATTGGGTTGGTCATTGGGCTGCCGATTGCCGCACTGGTCCTATGGATGATGGCCGTAGCAGGCACTTGGTGGTGGCTCTGGGCCTGGACCGTCTGGATGGGTTTCAATCTGCTGCTGCTGCTGATCTACCCCACATTTATCGCCCCACTGTTCAACAAGTTTGCAGCGCTGGAAGATGAAACCGTCAAGGCCCGAGTGACGGCCTTGATGAAACGCTGCGGCTTTGCCGCCAAGGGGCTTTATGTGATGGATGGCAGCAAACGCAGCGCTCACGCCAACGCCTACTTTACGGGCTTTGGTGCGGCCAAGCGCGTGGTGTTCTACGACACATTGTTGTCCAGATTAAGCGCCGGCGAAATTGACGCTGTGTTGGCGCACGAATTGGGACACTTCAAGCACAAGCACATCATCAAGCGAATTGCTTCAATGTTTGCGCTGAGCCCGCTTGGCTTTGCCCTGCTGGGTTGGCTTGCGGCAATGCCGTGGTTCTACACGGGCTTGGGAGTACAGCCTAACATTAGCGCCCCTAACAACGCGCTGGCATTGCTATTGTTTATGCTGACTGTTCCGGTTTTCGGTTTCTTCATGGGGCCTGTATTTGCCCAACTCTCACGCAAACATGAATTCGAAGCGGATGCCTACGCAGCGACCCAAACCAGTGGAGCAGATCTCGCATCTGCCTTGCTCAAGTTATACGAAGACAACGCATCGACGCTGACTCCTGATCCGCTGTATGTGAAGTTCTATGCATCTCACCCGCCAGCGTCCGAGCGATTGGCCCGGTTGTTGCCTTGAAGAGACTATGAACACTACCCATAAGGTGATCGGCTGATGGAGCGCGCCCCTCTCGAACGTGGACTGATCGTCGCCAACTACGGTCGTCATTTTCTGGTGGAAACATCAAACGGCACGCGCTTGATATGCCACTCACGTGGAAAAAAGAGCCAGGGCCTGGTGGGAGACCGGGTGCTGTGGCAGGCATCGCGCGACGAAGGCACAATCGAAAAAATCGAAGATCGAAAGAATGTCTTGTATCGCCAGGACGAGATTCGCACCAAGTCCTTTGCCGCCAACCTGGATCAGATCCTGATCCTGATCGCTGCGCAGCCGGAATTTTCCAGCAGCCAACTTTCGCGCGCACTGATCGCTGCAGAAGCGGAGCACATCACACCCATCATTGGCCTCAATAAAAGCGATCTCATTGAGCCGTTTGCGCGCGCGTGGGAATGGTTACGTCCCTATCGAAAGATGCACTATGGCGTGCTACCACTCTCACTGAAACAATCGAGCGAGGTGGATCGACACGAACTCTTGAAACTGCTCGACGGGAAAACCACCTTGGTGCTCGGACCGTCCGGAGCAGGCAAAAGTACCTTGATCAACCTATTGGTACCTGGTGCATTGGCGCAAACAAATGAGATTTCACAAGCCCTGAATTCCGGAAAACACACCACTACCAGCACCACCTGGTACTGGGTGGATAGCACCAAGACTACTGCATTGATTGACTCGCCAGGATTTCAGGAGTTCGGACTAAACCACATTGACCCGGCTCAACTGGCGGCTTATATGCCGGACCTCAGACCCCATGTTCAAAACTGCAGGTTTTATAATTGCAGCCACCGGCACGAACCTGGCTGCGGTGTGATCGCAGCGATTCAGAGCGACATCAACACCGATGGAATCAGCCAAAATCGCTACAAAATCTATTGCGATCTCTATGCTGAATTGAGTCAGCCAGAAAAATATTGACCGCTTCAGCCCAACAAACGCGCCAGCGTCAAAAGCGCCAACAGCACCATCCACAGCACAACCGTGCGCCAGACCAAACCTACAACAACCGCCAGATGCGCCAGTTCGGGAACTTGCCCGGAATACGCCTCACCTGGCCTGTCTGTTCCCTGCAAGCGGATGTTCACTGCCCCAGCAGTTGCTGCCAGTACGATGCCATCGTTATCCCCTCCAAAACGCGGTTCGTAATTGCGCCAGCCATCAATCGCTTCCTCAAAGCTGCCCACCACCGCGAAACTGATTGCGGTGATGCGGCTTGGCACCCAATCAATCAGCGTCCAGGCTTGTGCGGCACTCTGTTGCAGTGCGTCGCTGATTGGTTGATGCTGAGCCTTGCTCTTGTGTTGCCAGTAGCGTGGGACAAATTCACTTAGTCGATACAAGACCGCACCTGCAGGTCCAAGACCGAAGGCAGCCAAAACCGAGAACCACGCAAGGACGCCAAAGACATGGCGATGAGCAGACAGCACTGAGTGCTCGATCACATGACGCACAATTTCGCTGCGCGGTAATTCGCTGACATCGGTCTGCTGCCAGTTTGCCAACAACTCGCGAGCACGGTCTTCCTCGCCATCCGCCAAGGCATCCCTGATCTGCGTGAAATGAAAACTGAATTGCCTGAAACCCAAGGTTGTATAGAGGACCGCCACACTCCACAGGACAGCCGCTGGCCAACCCAGAAACGCATCAAGCAGCAGGAAGATAGCAAGACTGAGCAACGACGGCCCCACCACCGCCACACCCCACGCCAACCAGCCATGCAAGGAATTGCCAGCATCAAAATTTCGGCTGCTCCAGCGCACCCAGGCGCGCAGCCCAGCATGCACAGGATTACCCCGACTCAAGGGCCGCGCCTGCTCCAGCAGCAGGGCAATAAGCACGGAAATGAAGCTCATCCGAGCATCATAGCCGCACCAAGCATCAGGCTGACAACAAACGGTAGAAGTTGCGCAGCATCCCTGCTGTAGCCCCCCATATGAAGCGCTGTGTCGATTCATCCTGATACGGCATGGAAAACCATTCGCGCCTAACACCTTGCCACTCAAAAGCATGACGCCGATGGTGAGTTGGATTCATCAGAAATTCCAACGGCACTTCAAAGACATCGGCTACTTCATACGCATTGGGAGTCAAGGTAAAACCCGGTTCAAGCAAAGCGACCACGGGTGTGATCATGAATGAAGTGCCGGTCGTGTAATGGGGAAGAAAACCCAGCACCTGCACAAATGAAGCATCCAGTCCGATCTCTTCCTTCGCCTCGCGCAAGGCTGTTGCACACGGGTCGGCGTCCTCATCATCCGCCTTACCACCCGGAAAAGCAATTTGTCCAGAATGGGTTGACAGATGCATCGTGCGTTCGGTCAACAGGACGGTCGGCTGCTCACGCATAACAATCGGTACCAGCACCGCAGCCGGCATGGGTGCACGATCCGAGAATCGCTTCTCCACCAATAGTTCAGGCTCCCACACTGGAGGATTCGCAAAACGCTGGCGCAAGGCGGCGGGTTGCAGTGATGCCAACGCGACTGCCGGCAAATGTGAGTCAACACCATCGACCGGAACCTGGCGCGGGTCAAAATACGGCAACCTTGACAGAGAGTTATGGTTTGAATTTAACGACATGGAACGAAGCGAAAGAACCCGATCAATTGAAAGCAGTGCTGCGTGAACTTTAAGGCTGCCGGTCCAGCAAAAAACAGCTCAATAAAAAAAGCCGCCACTAGCATAAGCTGGGGCGGCATTTTTTTGACAGTAGGCGTTATGCGGTTGCCGTTTTTCCAGCAAGTTTCTTCGCCGGCAGCTTTTCCTTGATACGTGCCGACTTCCCGCTGCGATCACGCAGGTAATAAAGTTTGGCACGACGAACATCGCCGCGACGCTTGATTTCAATGCTGGCGATCAGCGGACTGTAAGTCTGGAACGTACGTTCAACGCCTTCTCCGCTGGATATCTTCCGAACGATGAACGCACTGTTGATACCGCGATTACGCTTGGCGATAACCACGCCTTCATACGCCTGCACACGTTTGCGCGCACCTTCAACCACGTTCACATTGACAACCACCGTGTCACCGGGGGCGAATTCGGGGATGATTTTCCCGAGACGAGCAATTTCTTCCTGCTCAAGGATTTGAATCAGATTCATGATTTCCTCAAATGATCTTGGTAGCGCCTGCATCGGGATTGACGCAAAAGCCCTGCTGCAATCACAACAAAGCGGCCCACTAGAGGATCGGTAAGCCAAGCATTATAGCCTGACCAGTTGTCTGGCTGAAAACCCGATGTCAGACACCACCAGCAAGCTTGATCAAGAGTTCCTCATCTGCAGGGCTCAAGCGCCCACGCTGTCGCGCCGCAGTGATCAAATCCGGCCGCAGGCGAAACGTGATTGCCAGCCGCTGTTCACGTCGCCAGCGTGCAATCTGCGCGTGATGGCCTGACAACAACACATCGGGAACGGTAATCCCGGACCAAGCCTCAGGACGGGTGTAGTGCGGACAATCCAGCAAACCATCCAATTCGGGGTTAAAGCTGTCCTGCTGATGACTTTCGATCGCGTTTAGAACTCCCGGTTGCAGACGCGCGACCGCGTCCAGCAAGGCCATGGCCGCGATTTCACCGCCTGAAAGCACAAAGTCGCCCAAACTGATTTGCTCTGTCACACACGTATCGATAAAGCGTTGATCGATGCCTTCGTAACGGCCACAAACAAGAATGGCCCCTGAGCTATTTGCCCAACGCGTCACATCGGCGTGGTCGAGTGGCTTGCCAACCGGCGAAAAGAGAACAACTGGCGCGGCTTCGCCGCGCTGCAACTGGATCGATCCAAGACATTGTGCCAAAGGTTCAGCCATCATGACCATGCCGGGGCCACCACCAAAGGGACGATCGTCCACCCGCCGGTAGTTACCGTCAGCGAAATCACGTGGATTAACCAGGCGAACATCAACCTGAGCAGATTCATATGCACGCCGCGTAATACCGCTGGTCAACAGCGGCGCGAATAACTCCGGAAACAACGTAACAACATCGAAGCGCATACGGTGCCGCTCAATAGTCAGGCTGCCAGTCCACCAGAATTCGTCCGCCCTTCAAATCGACCTCGTCGACGTAGACCGAAACAAAGGGAATCATCCGCTCTACTGCCTTGCCGTCCTGCTCGCCATCCATCACCAGCACGGTTTGCGCCCCGGTCGCGAGCAATTCCTTGACCGTACCAAGCATCACGGCCTCGCGATTGACAACGCTCAGGCCAATCAGGTCAACCCAGTAGTATTCGTTCGTTTCAGCCGTTGGGAAGCTGGATCGGGCGATGAAAATTCGTGCGCCACGCAAGGCCTCAGCGGCATTGCGATCGTCCACCTCATGCGCCGAAGCAACGACGCCATCCGAGTGAACCTTGGCTTCTTTGATCGCCAGCCTTGCCACGCCGGAAAAAGTTTTTGCACCTTTTTCGGTCGGCATGAGGAACCAGCGTTTGGAAGAAAAAAGCGCCTCGGGATCGGCGCTGTAAGGCAGGACTTTGAACCAGCCCTTGATGCCCCAGGCATCGTTGATGCGCCCCACTTCGATCGCGTCCGACGGCAAGTCGGCAGCCTCAAGACCAGGTAGCATCAAAATCCTGGTCAAGCCGCTTTTTTGGCCGCTTGGTCAATCAGGCGATCAACCGTGGGCGAGGATTGGGCGCCAACGCTTTTCCAGTAAGTCAGGCGATCCTGGGCAATCCGAATGCTCTCTTCACTGGCAGTCGCGATCGGGTTATAGAAACCAATGCGCTCGATGAAGCGACCATCGCGACGGGTACGCTTGTCGGCAACAACAATATTGAAAAACGGGCGTGCTTTTGCACCGCCACGGGCGAGTCGAATGACGACCATGATTTATCCTTTGGGTGGCGGAGTATTATTTCCACCAATTGGTTCAGCACTTAATCCAGCGTTTGAGACACGCGACATGACCACCCGGCCAGCGACACGCTGAATAGCCTGCCATTATAACGTTACCTCTTCATATGCACATTATTCGCCCAAGCCACGCTGACGACATCCCTGCCATCACCGCCATCTACGCACACCATGTTCTGGTTGGTACAGGCACTTTTGAGATCGAGCCGCCCTCCGCAACCGACATGACAAACCGGCGCGCAGATGTCCTCGCCAAAGGTTTGCCTTACCTGGTGGCAGTCGATGGCAACCATGTATTGGGCTTTGCCTATTGCAACTGGTTCAAACCCCGCCCGGCCTATCGCTTCTCAGCCGAAGACTCAATTTACCTAGCGCCCGAGGCGCAGGGCCACGGCTTGGGCCGGGCCTTGCTGACCGAGCTTGCAGCACAGTCGGAACGGGCTGGCGTGCGAAAACTGATAGCGGTGATTGGCGACTCTGCCAACACCGGCTCCATCGCTGTCCACCGATCCGTCGGCTTTGCCATGGTCGGCGTTCTGAAATCCTGCGGCTGGAAATTTGATCAGTGGCGCGATGTAGTCATGATGGACTTGGCCCTGGGTCAAGGCGACACCACTGCGCCGCAGCAATGACAGCCATTCATGAAGAATAAGACCATCGCTGCCTGGCTGGCCTTTATCGTCGGGCCGCTGGGAATGCATCGCTTCTATCTGCGGGGCCTGCGCGACCCGTTAGGCTGGCTGCTACCGATACCGACAGCACTGGGCCTATACGGCCTCATGCGGGCGCAAAGCAACGGATTGGACGACCTCTGGAGTTGGGCCTTGATCCCGCTGCTGGGGTTCACGATCGCAGGCTGTGCATTGACTGCCATCGTCTATGGCCTAATGACACCTGAAAAGTGGAATGCCCGATTCAATCCGTCAATAGCGGCGGATGCCGCGTCCGGACGCACCGACTGGCTCACCATTGGTGCGGTTGCTTTGGCCCTGCTGGTTGGCACAACCGTCCTGCTCAGCAGCATCGTGTTGATCTTTCAACATTATTTTGAGTACCAGATCGAAGAAGCGCGCAAGATTTCGCATTGATCCGGGCTGCTCTAGCGGCAACTCAACGCCAGAAGCAACCCTTTTGACGCGGCATCAAAAGATCTGCAGGCTGAGCCAATAGGCAATTGCACCGACAAATGCCGTGGCTGGAATCGTCAGAATCCAGGCCCAGATGATGTTGCCAGCGATGCCCCAGCGCACGGCACTGGCGCGCTGGGTAGCGCCGACGCCCACGATAGCTCCCGTGATGGTGTGTGTGGTCGAGACCGGAATACCAAGGACTGCCGCGATGAACAGCGTAATCGCCCCGCCCGTTTCAGCACAAAACCCGTGCACCGGCTTGAGCTTGGTCAACCGCTGACCCATGGTCTTCACAATACGCCAACCACCAAACAAAGTGCCCATGGCGATCGCCGTGTAACAACTGAGCACAACCCAGGTCGGAGGTGAGGTTGCGCCAACCTCGGTGTACCCAGTCGCGATCAGCAGCATCCAGACAATACCGATTGTCTTCTGCGCATCGTTGCCGCCGTGGCCCAGGCTATAGGCCCCCGCAGATACCAACTGCAGACGGCGAAACCAGCGATCAATCCGACTCGGCGTGCTCCGGCGAAATGTCCACGACACCGCAATCAACATGAAAGACCCCAGCAGAAAACCCATTAGAGGCGACACGAATATGAACACCACCGTCTTCGTGATGCTCGACACCACCAGTGCAGACGCACCAGCCTTGGAAATGACTGCACCCACAATACCCCCAATCAAGGCATGTGAAGAACTGCTCGGAATGCCGTAATACCAGGTAATGAAATTCCAGCTGATCGCACCAATGAGCGCACCGAAGACAACGTGCACATCGACCACACCGGGCTGGGCCAATCCCTTTCCAATGGTTGCCGCCACACTCAAATGAAACACGAAAATCGCGATGAAGTTGAAGACGGCCGCAAACATCACCGCCTGCCCGGGTTTGAGAACACCGGTGGACACGACCGTTGCAATTGAATTTGCCGCGTCGTGAAACCCGTTCATGAAATCGAACGCCAGCGCCAGCATCACCAGCACTACAACCACCCACAGCCCAACCTGAACCGATACCATGACAAATTCGACTCAGGAGTTCTCGAGGACAATGCCCTCGATCACATTGGCGACATCTTCGCACTTGTCGGTAATGGTCTCGAGCAGTTCGTAGATCGCCTTAAGCTTGATCACTTCACGCACATCGGGCTCTTCCCGAAACAGTTTACTCATGGCACTGCGCATGACGCGGTCGGCGTCAGACTCAAGCTGGTCAATCTCTTCACAGGTTTTCAAAGCCGCCGCCGCCGTTTCCGGGTCGGCAATCTTGGCGAGCAGGCTCACCGCGTCGCGGACGCGCTCACAACATTTCACACTCAGGTCCGTCAGCCGCGTGATGTCTTCCGTCATGTGGTGCACGTCATACAGCGCCATGGTTTCAGCTGAGTCCTGAATCAGGTCAGCAATATCGTCCATGGTGTTGATCAGTGAATGGATCTGCTCCCGGTCAATCGGTGTGATAAAGGTGATGTGAATCGCCTTGTTCACGTCATGCGTCACCCGATCGGCGGCGCGTTCCGCGTTGTCGACATCCTGGTTGTACTTTTGACGCAGATGGACGTCACTGTAATTGGCCACTAGCTTGGAAAACGAATGCGCCGCCTCGACGATACGGTCCGCATGTTGGTTGAACATCTCGAAGAAATTACCTTCGCGCGGCAACAACTTGCCAAAAAACATGGCTCACTCCTGGATAGGAAAAGTCAACACTGCGACTTTTCGCGGTTGCGCGAAGTTTAACCGCCTGACCTGTCGGCCTTGGCACCTGAATTCAGGCTCCGCGAAAAATAAAGAACACAGCACCGACCATGCACAAGGCCGCCCACACATAGTCCAACTTGAACGGTTCCTTGAGATAGAGCATGGCAAACGGCACAAACACTGCCAGCGTAATGACTTCCTGCACGATCTTGAGTTGTCCCACGCTGAACCCGGCTTGCTGAAAGCCAATCCGGTTGGCAGGCACCTGGAGTCCATACTCAAACAGCGCGATGCTCCAACTCACCAGTGCTGCGACATACCAAGGTGCAGTGGCCAGGTTCTTCAGATGCCCGTACCAGGCAAATGTCATGAAGACATTGCTGCCGACCAACAACAAGACCGTCTGCAAAGACAGCGGGATGGATTGGAACGCATTCATGGCGCCAATTATCCGGCACCTTTGTTGTTCAACGGGAACGAAAAACGCCCCGCAATATGGATCGCGGGGCGCTTGAAAGACGACACATCCAGCCTCTGGCCGAATGTGCTTTAACAGACATTTTTCAGGCCGCAGTATCTTCCTTGACCGAAGCCGCAGCGTCCGTGTAGTCCTGCACCCTGTCGAAGTTCAGGTACTGGTAGACCTTGCTGCTGGCCGCCGTCAAGACGCCCATGTCGGCCATGTACTCCGCCTTGGTGGGAATTCTTCCCAGTTTGGAACAGATGGCAGCCAGTTCAGCACTGCCCAGATACACATTGCTGTTCTTACCCAGACGATTGGGGAAATTACGGGTCGAGGTCGAGAACACGGTGGCGCCCTCTTTCACCTGTGCCTGGTTGCCCATACACAGACTACAGCCGGGCATCTCCATGCGCGCACCGGCTGAACCCAGCACACCGTAGTGCCCCTCTTCCGACAATTGCTTGGCATCCATTTTGGTCGGCGGCGCCATCCAAAGCTTGACCGGAATATCGCGCTTGTTTTCCAGCAACTTGCTGGCAGCGCGGAAGTGTCCGATGTTGGTCATGCAGGAACCGATGAAGACTTCATCGATCTTGGCACCGGCAACTTCGGACAATGTCTTCACATCGTCCGGGTCGTTCGGGCAGGCCACGATCGGTTCATGAATATCGGCCAGGTCGATTTCGATGATGGCCGCATAGTCGGCATCCGCATCGCCCTTGAGCAGTTGCGGATCCTGCAGCCAGGCCTCCATCGCCTTGATGCGGCGGTTGATGGTACGCACGTCGGAATAACCACTGGCAATCATCCACTTCAGCATCGTGATGTTGCTGTTGATGTATTCAATGATCGGTTCCTTGTTGAGATGCACGGTGCAGCCGCCGGCACTGCGTTCAGCCGACGCGTCGCTCAACTCGAACGCCTGCTCCACCTTGAGATCCGGCAGCCCTTCAATCTCCAGAATCCGACCCGAGAAGATATTCTTCTTGCCCTGCTTGGAAACGGTCAACAAACCAGCCTTGATGGCGTACAGCGGAATGGCGTTGACCAGGTCGCGCAGTGTCACGCCGGATTGCAGTTTGCCCTTAAAACGCACCAGCACACTCTCAGGCATATCGAGCGGCATCACACCGGTGGCAGCACCGAAGGCCACCAATCCGGAGCCAGCGGGAAAACTGATGCCGATCGGGAAACGCGTGTGGCTGTCGCCGCCAGTGCCCACGGTATCGGGCAGCAGCATGCGGTTGAGCCAACTGTGGATGATGCCGTCCCCCGGACGCAGCGGCACACCGCCACGTGTGCTCATGAATTCAGGCAGTTCGTGGTGCATCTTCACGTCCACCGGTTTCGGATAGGCGGCCGTATGGCAAAACGACTGCATCACCAGATCAGCACTGAAGCCCAGGCAGGCCAAGTCCTTGAGTTCGTCGCGGGTCATCGGGCCAGTGGTGTCCTGCGAACCGACACTGGTCATCTTGGGCTCGCAGTACGTGCCGGGTCGAACGCCCTGCTGGTTGCCATTGACCACCGGCAGTCCACAAGCGCGGCCAACCATCTTTTGCGCCAATGTGAAACCTTTCTTGGTATCAACCGGGTTTTTTGGCAAGCGGAACAAGGTGCTCGCCGGCAAGCCAAGTGCCTCACGGGCCTTCGCTGTCAGGCCGCGGCCAATGATCAGCGGAATGCGGCCACCGGCCCTCACTTCGTCAAACAGCACCTCGCTCTTGACCTGGAAGGATGCGATCTCCTTGCCGTCCTTGAAGGCTTTGCCATCATAGGGCCGCAGTTCCACCACATCGCCCATCTTCATCTGACTGACATCCAGTTCAATCGGCAGGGCACCGGAGTCTTCCATGGTGTTGTAGAAGATCGGCGCGATCTTTCCACCAAGGCAGACGCCACCAAAGCGCTTGTTCGGAACAAACGGAATGTCCTCGCCGGTAAACCACAGCACCGAATTGGTGGCTGATTTGCGCGAGGAGCCGGTACCGACCACGTCACCGACATAGGCAACCAGATTACCTTTGGCCTTGAGGTCGTTGATGAACTTGACCGGGCCACGCTTGCCGTCTTCTTCCGGCGTAATGCCAGGGCGTGCGTTCTTGTGCATGGCCAAAGCGTGCAAGGGAATATCAGGGCGACTGAAGGCGTCCGGTGCCGGTGACAAATCATCGGTATTGATCTCGCCGTCGACCTTGAAAACCGTCAACTTAATCGACTGCGGCACTTCGGGTCGCGAAGTGAACCACTCGGCATCGGCCCAGCTTTGCAGCACTTCCTTGGCCGGCGCACTACCGTTGTCGGCCTTTTCCTTGACATCGTGAAACTGGTCAAACATCAACAGGGTCTTCTTGAGCCCATTGGCTGCAACAGCGGCCACAACAGAATCGTCAAGCAAATCCACCAGCGGGCTGATGTTGTACCCGCCGAGCATGGTGCCGAGCAGTTCCGTGGCTTTTTCACGCGAGATCAGTGCGCATTTTTCCGTTCCGTGCGCCACCGCTGCCAGGTAACTGGCCTTTACCTTGGCTGCGTCATCAACGCCAGCCGGCACCCGGTAGGTAATAAGGTCCAACAAAGTGGCTTCTTCACCCACTGGCGGACTTTTCAGCAATTCGATCAGTTCACCCGTCTGCTTCGCAGACAAAGGTAACGGGGGTATGCCGAGGGCCGCTCGTTCGGCAACGTGAGCGCGATAGCTCTGCAACATGGTCAACTCCTATTCAATCAATAACAATTTTCTTGGCCTTTCCAAAGCGGGCCGCTTGCGCTCTTTATTTTCCGATAACAGCTTTGGGCTCATCCAGGATACTTGGAACCGGGTTGGCCTTCAACATGGCAGCCATGACAACCTGATCGGGTGCCATACATTCGTCGGCCAATCTTTGACCCAATTTTTGACTCATCAACATCGACTTGTTCCCGAGTTGCAGCCACATCGCGCCTGCCCTCGGATCTTCAAGACGGATGGCACCGGTGCGACTTTCCACCGGATGCATACGGAACTTCGCGGTTTTAGTCTGCACCTGGAAGAATCCGGGTCGTTTTTCGCTCGGTGTGATGGTGACATTCGCGCCCAACTCACAGGGGATGACGCCAACAAAAACCCGCTTGGCAAGTTCAAGATCGGCATCGGACAGCGTGACATTGACATCGTCATCAATCGGCGTCACTTCCTCCACCGCCTTGAGCGCCGAGCGCCTGATGCCCGCACGCGGCTTGGATGCCACCGGCTTGGCAGATACGACCTTGCCCGGCGCAGTATCGGTGGTCAATGCAGCAGCCTGAGCCAACACCAGAGCAGGTGCAGCGAGAAGCATAACAACAGCTAAAACAGACTTCATGGTGCTTCCTTTAAAACGGTTAGCTCGACAAGCATGCATCGTGGCCGGACACACCATCTGACTGCGCGATACAAGCGCCACAGGAATTAGCGCAACGCTATCGGACCGCCCACATGGCGCAAACCCGAAGGCGACACGACAAAAAAGGCCTGATCGCACGCACGTTGCCTGGCATTGTGCAGTGCCACCCGGATCCGTGGCGCACGCGAGGCAGCAGGAGACCGACTCGCGATACCCGTGCGCTTACAGCAGGTGTGCGACGCCGGCTTGTTCTTCCTGCAACTCTTTGAGCGTCTTGTTAATGCATTCCTGGCTGAACGCATCGATCGGAAGATTTTCGACCACCTTGTATTCGCCACCTTCGCAGGTCACGGGGAAGCCGAACATCGTGTCTTTCGGAATGCCGTATTGGCCATTCGACGGGATGCCCATCGTGACCCATTTGCCGTTACTGCCCAGCGCCCAGTCACGCATGTGATCAATAGCGGCGTTGGCGGCGGATGCTGCCGACGACACGCCACGGGCGGCGATGATAGCGGCACCGCGTTTGCCCACCGTGGGCAGGAAGGTGTTGGCATTCCAGTCGTGGTCATTGATCATGTCCTTGACACTGGCACCATCAATCGTGGCAAAGCGGTAGTCAGCGTACATGGTGGGCGAGTGGTTACCCCAGACCGCCATTTTTTCAATAGCAGCCACAGCCTTGCCGGTTTTGGAGGCAAGCTGACTCAGTGCCCGGTTATGATCCAGGCGCAGCATGGCGGTAAAGTTCTTGCTTGGCAGATCGGGGGCACTCTTCATGGCGATATACGCATTGGTATTGGCGGGGTTGCCCACCACCAGCACCTTGACATTGCGACTTGCCACGGCGTTCAGCGCTTTACCCTGTGCCGTGAAAATCGCGCCATTGACGGCCAACAACTCGGCGCGCTCCATCCCGGGGCCGCGCGGACGCGAACCGATCAGCAATGCGTAATCCACGTCCTTGAATGCCGTCATCGGGTCTGCATGGGCCTCCATGCCGACCAACAGCGGGAAGGCGCAATCCTGCAACTCCATCATCACACCCTGGAGCGCTTGTTGTGCCTTCTCCATCGGCACCTCCAGCAATTGCAGTATGACAGGCTGATCCTTGCCCAGCATTTCGCCGGAGGCGATGCGAAACAGGATTGCGTAACCAATTTGACCTGCTGCGCCGGTGACGGCCACGCGAACGGGCTTCTTGCTCATAGTGAGTACTCCAGTAGTGTTGTGAAACGGATACCAAGGCGGCTCGAACGGGATGGCTGAGCCCCACAAAATGTGGCGTCAGTTTACTCTGGAAAACCCTGAGCCGTCAATTTTGTCTTATGTCTTATATAAGATATGATGACCTCGCCTCAGAGCCGTTTGTTTGGAATCAACCCGCATGTCCACCACACCTCTCCCAACCACCGACAGCACCCCAGCCCGACCCGATACCGGCACGTCGCTGACACCGTCGTTTAGTCCGCTTTACCGGCAGATCAAGGGCTTGATCCTGAACGGCCTACGGCTCGGAGAATGGAAACCCGGCGAGGTAATACCCAGCGAGATGGAACTGGCAACACGCTTTCATGTCAGCCAAGGCACGGTGCGCAAAGCGATAGACGAATTGGCCGCCGAGAACCTGCTGGTGCGACGGCAAGGTAAGGGTACCTTTGTTGCCACCCATGCGGAACAACAGGTGCAGTTTCGCTTTCTGAAACTGGTTCCCGATTGCGGCACACCCGGTAGCGAAGGCCCAGCCCAGCGCGACATCATCGAGTGCCGACGGGCACGTGCCAGCGCGGACGTTGCGCGCGCCCTGGCGCTGCGCACGGGTGACGCGGTACTACAGGTGCGCCGGGTCTTGAGTTTTCTCGGCACCCCGACCATTGTTGAAGACATCTGGCTTCCAGCCGTTGCCTTCAAAGGACTTACCGCTGAGCGACTGGCCAGCTACCAGGGACCGACCTACGCCCTGTTCGAAACCGAGTTCAATGTACGCATGGTCCGCGCCGAGGAGAAAATTCGCGCCGAACCGGCCAGCAACGGGCGCGAGCAACTACTCAAGGTAGCGCCTGGAACACCTCTGCTCAGCGTTGAACGCATCGCCTATACCTACAAAGACGTGCCGATGGAACTGCGCCGCGGCCTCTACCGGACTGACACGCACTATTACCACAACGCGTTGAGTTGATTGTCGGACAACCCGAAATATCCGACCAAATTTTCTGTAAGTTTGTCGCAAGTCAAGATTGGCGGTGCGCTGCAATAGAATTTCGCCCTTGGCATCCATTGCCGGTTACGCCGCCGTTACACACAATACAGAAAGCCAAGCATGTCTAATACAGCGCCCAGCGCAACAAAAAAGCGGCCTGCGTACCGCAACATCAACGCCTTCAAGGACCTTCCCGGCTACCGGTGGCCACTGGCGTCCCTGGTATCTGGCATGCACCGCATCAGCGGGGCCATCATGTTCTTTTTGATGCCCTTCATTATCTGGATGTTCGACAGCTCGATATCGTCCGAGATTTCTTTCGCCAAGTTCAAGGCCGCCTTCAATATCGGCATGCTGGGCTTGCCAGGATTCATCTGGAAATTGATCGCGCTGGCGCTGATCTGGGCTTACCTGCAACACTTCATCGCCGGCCTGCGCCACCTGTGGATGGACACCCATCACGATGCCACCAGCAAGGCCTTCGGTCGCTCCAGCGCCGCCTTCACGCTGGCCGCCAGCATCGGCCTGACGCTGCTTCTCGGCGCCAAGCTGTTCGGTCTTTATTAATACTTCCATGTCAGATCTTCGAGTCTGACCCCACTCACCAGGATACTCAACATGTCTATCAATTACGGCTCCAAACGCATCGTTGTCGGAGCTCACTATGGGCTGCGCGATTGGCTCGGCCAGCGCGTCACCGCCGCCCTGATGGCGCTTTTTACCCTGCTGGTTCTGGCCCGAATCATCCTTAGCAAAGGCCCACTGGGTTACGAGCAATGGGCTGGCATCTTTTCGTCCCAGTGGATGAAGGCACTGACTTTCACCATCATCATTGCATTGCTCTACCACGTATGGGTCGGAATGCGCGACATCTGGATGGACTACATCAAGCCCGTCTGGCTGCGCCTGTCCCTGCATGTCTTCACGCTGGTCTGGCTGATCGCCTGCGCTGGCTGGGGCGTCCAGATCCTGTGGCGCCTCTAAGAAACCATTTTCACAAGCCACTTGCGGCCAGATCTGAATACATTGACTCACCAAACCATGACCGCCACATCCAAACTCCCAAAGCGTCAATTTGACGTCGTCATTGTCGGCGCCGGCGGCTCCGGCATGCGCGCATCACTGCAACTCGCCCGGGCTGGCCTCAAGGTGGCTGTCCTGTCAAAAGTCTTCCCGACGCGCTCCCACACGGTGGCCGCGCAAGGCGGCATTGGCGCCTCCCTCGGAAACATGTCGGAGGACAACTGGCACTACCACTTCTACGATACGGTCAAGGGGTCGGACTGGCTAGGCGACCAGGACGCCATCGAGTACATGTGCCGGGAAGCACCCAAGGTCGTCTACGACCTCGAACACATGGGCATGCCGTTCGACCGCAACCCCGACGGCACCATCTACCAGCGTCCGTTTGGCGGTCATACCGCCAACTACGGAGAAAAGCCGGTACAGCGTGCCTGCGCGGCGGCCGACCGCACCGGACACGCCATGCTGCATACGCTATATCAGCAAAACGTCAAGGAAAACACGAGTTTCTTCGTCGAATGGCTGGCCATGGACCTGATCCGTGACGCCGCTGGCGACGTGGTGGGCGTAACCGCGCTGGAAATGGAAACCGGCGACGTGCACATCTTCGAGGCCAAGACCACCCTGCTCGCCACTGGTGGCGCCGGCCGCATTTTCGCGGCCTCCACCAACGCCTTCATCAACACTGGCGATGGGCTGGGCATGGCGGCGCGCGCTGGCGTGCCACTGGAAGACATGGAATTCTGGCAGTTCCACCCAACCGGCGTACATGGCGCTGGCGTGTTACTGACCGAAGGCTGCCGCGGCGAAGGCGCAATCCTGCGCAACAGCAACGGCGAACGCTTCATGGAACGCTATGCGCCGGCCTATAAGGATCTGGCGCCGCGCGACTACGTCTCGCGCTGCATGGACCAGGAGATCAAGGAAGGCCGCGGCTGCGGCCCGAACAAGGACTACATCAATCTCGACATGACCCACCTGGGTGCAGAGACCATCATGAAGCGTCTGCCGTCCGTATTCGAGATCGGCCACAACTTCGCCAACGTCGACATCACCAAGGAGCCAATTCCGGTCGTGCCCACCATCCACTACCAGATGGGCGGCATCCCGACCAATATTCACGGCCAGGTGGTGACCCAGAACGCCAACAACCAAAGCGAAATCGTCAACGGGCTTTACGCGGTTGGCGAATGCGCCTGCGTCAGCGTCCACGGCGCCAATCGCCTGGGCACCAATTCCCTGCTTGACCTGCTGGTATTTGGCCGTGCCGCCGGCAACCACATCGTTGAGTTCAACAAAACCAACCCGGTACACAAGCCCCTGCCGGCCGACGCCGCCGACGCAAGTCTGGCACGCATTGCGCGACTGGACAACGCAACCGGCGGTGAATATTCGCAGGATGTGGCCAACGACATCCGCTCCACCATGCAGCAGCACGCTGGCGTGTTCCGCACCCAGGCCAGCATGGACGAGGGCGTGACCAAGATTGCTGCCCTGCGCGAACGCGTCAAGACCATCGGCCTGAAGGACAAGTCCAAGATCTTCAATACTGCACGCATCGAGGCGCTGGAAGTAGAAAACCTGATCGAAGTGGCGCAGGCCACCATCGTCTCTGCCGCCGCGCGCCATGAAAGCCGCGGCGCGCATTCGGTCAACGACTACGCCGACAGCGCCGAACACCCGAACGGCCGCAACGACACCGATTGGCATAAACACACACTCTGGTACAGCGAAGACAGTCGCCTGGCCTACAAGCCGGTGCAAATGAAACCCCTGAGCGTAGCTTCCGTGCCCCTTACCGTACGCAGCTTTTAACGAGAACACCATGTCAAAACGTACATTTCAGATCTACCGCTACGATCCCGACGCCGATGCCAAGCCCTACATGCAGACCATCGAAATCGAGCTTGATGGCAGCGAACGCATGCTGCTCGACGCCTTGCTCAAGCTCAAGACGCAGGATCCCAGCATCAGCTTCCGCAAATCGTGTCGCGAAGGCGTCTGCGGCTCCGACGCCATGAACATCAACGGCAAAAATGGTCTGGCCTGCCTGACCAACATGCTGACGCTGCCCGGAACCATTGTTCTCAAGCCGCTGCCGGGCCTGCCCGTGGTACGTGACCTGATCGTTGACATGACGCAGTTCTTCAAGCAATACAACTCGATCAAGCCCTACCTGATCAACAACACGGTGCCGCCGGAAAAAGAGCGGCTGCAAAGCCCGCAGGAGCGCGAGGAACTCAACGGCCTGTACGAGTGCATCCTGTGCGCCAGTTGCTCCACCTCCTGTCCCAGCTTCTGGTGGAATCCCGACAAGTTCGTCGGTCCGGCCGGGCTTTTGCAAGCCTACCGCTTTCTGGCCGACAGCCGCGACGAAGCCACGGCCGAGCGACTGGACAACCTGCAGGACCCGTACCGGCTGTTCCGCTGCCACACCATCATGAATTGCGTCGACGTCTGCCCGAAAGGACTCAATCCAACCAAGGCAATCGGGAAGATCAAGGAAATGATGGTTTCGAGTACGGTTTGATCAATACCGGAGGCTTCCTGTTATGGTAAAAAGTCAGGAGTTGATCGACGCAAGAACGCTGAGCAAGTTGAAGTGGCGCTGTCGGCGTGGTCTGCTAGAGAACGATATCTTCATCGATCGGTTCTTTCGGCGTTTTGAAACCACCCTGACTGCCCGGCAGTCACAAGGTCTCAGCGCTTTGATGGACCTGAGCGACCACGATCTGCTGGATCTGCACCTGGCACGCAAGTCCCTGGCGCAGATTGACGCGGATCTGGACCGGGATGATGTACGTGAAGTTTTGTGTATGTTGAGAGAAACTCCTTGAAAGGCGAGAAAAAATGAAACTATCTGACAACAAGGCCACCCTGTCATTCAGCAACGGCAGCCCCAGTATCGATCTACCCGTATATCAGGGCAACGTCGGCCCGGATGTAATCGACATCCGCAAGCTGTACGGTCAAACCGGCATGTTCACCTACGATCCAGGTTTCCTGTCCACGGCTTCGTGCCAGTCCGCCATTACCTACATCGACGGGGACAAGGGCGAATTGCTGTACCGCGGCTACCCGATCGAACAACTGGCAACCAATTGCGACTTCCTGGAAACCTGCCATTTGCTGCTGTACGGAAACCTGCCAAACGCTGCCGCCAAGGCCGATTTCACCAAGCGCGTGACCAACCACACCATGGTCAACGAACAGATGCAGTTCTTCCTGCGCGGTTTCCGCCGTGATGCCCATCCGATGGCCATCATGACCGGTCTGGTTGGCGCGCTGTCGGCCTTCTACCACGACAGCACCGACATCAACAATCCGGAACACCGTGAAGTTGCGGCGCTGCGCCTGATCGCCAAAATGCCGACACTGGTCGCCATGGCCTACAAGTACAGCATGGGTCAGCCCTATATGTACCCGAAGAACAACCTGAGCTATGCCGGTAACTTCCTGCACATGATGTTCGCCACGCCTTGCGAAGAGTACAACGTCAACCCGGTGATTGAACGCGCGCTGGACCGCATCTTCATCCTGCACGCCGACCACGAACAAAACGCCTCCACTTCCACCGTGCGTCTGTGCGGCAGCTCTGGCACCAACCCGTTCGCCGCAATTGCGTCTGGCGTGGCCTGCCTCTGGGGCCCGGCACACGGCGGCGCCAACGAAGCCTGCCTGAACATGCTCGAAGAAATTCAGGCATCCGGCGGCATTGCCAAGGTCGGCCAGTTCATGGAACAGGTCAAGGACAAGAATTCCGGCGTCAAGCTGATGGGCTTTGGCCACCGCGTCTACAAGAACTACGACCCACGCGCCAAGCTGATGCAGGAAACCTGCCGCGAAGTTCTGGCCGAGCTCGGGCTCGAAAACGACCCCTTGTTCAAACTGTCCATGGCCTTGGAAAAAATCGCCCTCGAAGACGAGTACTTCGTCTCGCGCAAGCTTTACCCGAACGTCGACTTCTACTCGGGCATCGTGCAGCGCGCCATCGGCATTCCGGTCAACATGTTCACCGGCGTCTTCGCGCTGGCCCGCACGGTCGGCTGGATCGCACAACTCAACGAAATGATCAGTGATCCAGAGTACAAGATTGGCCGTCCGCGCCAGTTGTTCACGGGCTCGGTCAGGCGCGACGTTCTGCCGATCGCCCAACGCTGATCGCAGCAACCCGCAATGCCCGCCGGATGGCAACGTCCGGCGGGCTTTTTACTGTTCGCGTCCGGTTCCGGCTTGCCGTTTAAAATAGCACGCTGGCAAGCAACAACCTTTTGGCCCGCATGAATATCGAAACCCACGGACGCACGCTGTACGACAAACTCTGGGACGAGCACGTCGTCCACACCGAAGAAGACGGCACCGCCCTGCTCTACATCGACCGCCATCTGGTGCACGAAGTCACCAGCCCGCAGGCCTTTGAAGGGCTACGCCAGGCCGGCCGCAAACTGTGGCGCGTCAGCTCCATCGTTGCCACTGCGGACCACAACACCCCGACCACCGGCTGGGAGCGGGGTTATGACGGCATCACCGACCCCACCAGCAAGGAACAAGTCGTGATGCTCGATACCAATATGCGGGAATACGGCTCGGCCGCCTATTTTCCCTTCCTTTCCAAGCGTCAGGGCATCGTGCATGTGATCGGTCCCGAAAATGGCGCCACGCTGCCCGGCATGACCGTGGTCTGCGGCGATTCGCACACCTCGACCCATGGCGCTTTCGGCGCGCTGGCCCATGGCATTGGCACCAGTGAAGTCGAACACGTGATGGCAACGCAGACCCTGCTGGCCAAGAAAGCCAAAAACATGCTGGTCCGTGTCGACGGCACGCTGCAACCGGGCTGCAGCGGCAAGGACATCGTGCTGGCCGTGATCGGCAAGATCGGCACGGCTGGCGGCACCGGCTACACCATTGAATTTGGCGGCACAGCCATTCGCGCGCTGAGCATGGAGGGCCGTATGACGGTCTGCAACATGGCGATCGAAGCCGGCGCACGCGCCGGACTGGTGGCGGTGGACGACAAAACCGTCGACTATGTCAAAGGACGTCCACTGGCGCCCGGTCACGCCAGCAGCGGCGCAGCGGCGACAGTCGAATGGGAGCAGGCAGTGGCCTACTGGAAGACGCTGCACAGCGACGGCAACGCCCGCTTTGACAGCATCATTGAACTCGACGCTGCGGCCATCGTGCCACAGGTGACCTGGGGCACTTCGCCCGAAATGGTGCTCGGCATCGACCGCCGCGTGCCTGATCCGGACAAGGAAAAAGACGCCAACCGGCGCAGCGCCATTGAGCGCGCTCTGGTCTACATGGGGCTGGAGCCCGGCAAGGCGCTCGACGATCTGTATGTCGACAAGGTCTTCATTGGCTCCTGCACCAATAGCCGGATCGAAGACATGCGCGAAGCCGCCGCCGTGGTCAAGAAACTGGGACAAAAAGTCGCCAAAAACATCAAGCTGGCAATGGTCGTACCCGGCTCCGGACCGGTCAAAGAACAGGCCGAGCGCGAAGGTTTGCATGAAATTTTCAAGGCGGCGGGCTTTGAATGGCGTGAGCCCGGCTGTTCGATGTGCCTAGCCATGAATGCCGACCGGCTGGAGCCGAGTGAGCGCTGCGCCTCCACCAGCAACCGCAATTTTGAAGGCCGTCAGGGTGCTGGTGGACGCACGCACCTGGTCAGCCCCGCCATGGCAGCCGCTGCCGCCATCCACGGCCACTTTGTGGACGTCAGGAAGTTCGCCTGAACCGACTCGCCCAGGAACACCTCATGCAAAAATTCACGCTGCACCAGGGGCTTGTCGCCCCGATGGACCGGGAAAACGTCGACACTGACGCCATCATTCCAAAGCAATTTCTCAAATCGATTCGCAAGACCGGTTTTGGCCAGAATCTGTTCGACGAATGGCGCTACCGCGATGCCGGCTTTGCAGGTCAGGATCCCAGCACGCGCAAACCCAATCCGGACTTCGTGCTGAACCAGCCACGCTACCAGGGTGCCTCCATCCTGCTGGCGCGCAAGAACTTCGGCTGCGGCTCCTCGCGTGAACACGCGCCGTGGGCACTCGACCAATACGGCTTTCGCGCCATCATCGCGCCAAGCTACGCCGACATCTTTTTCAACAATAGCTTCAAGAACGGCCTGCTGCCGATCGCGCTGAGCGACGCTCAGGTCAGCCAACTATTCGATGAGGCAGCTGCTTTTCCAGGCTACCGGCTGGCAATCGACCTCGAACGCCAGGTCATCGTGAAACCGGACGGTCAGGAATTACCATTCGAAGTCCAGGCTTTTCGCAAGTACTGCCTGCTCAACGGCTTTGACGACATCGGCCTGACCTTGCGCCATGCCGACAAAATCAAGGCCTTCGAGGCCCAGCGCCTGACCGAAAAATCCTGGCTGGCCCGCACCCTGATCGCCTGAGCACCCTGTAGAAATCGAATCCTCGCGCGACCAACGACAGGGCTGATGCGCAAGCCGCCCGGTCCTCACTACTTTAAAAACGAATTAGGTTCATCATGAAAATTGCAGTCTTGCCCGGTGATGGCATCGGTACCGAAATCGTGGCCGAAGCGGTCAAGGTCTTGAACGCGCTCGACCTCAAACTTGAAATGGAAACCGCGCTGGTCGGCGGCGCCGCCTACGAAGCGCACGGCCACCCGCTGCCAGAAGCCACCCTGAAACTGGCCAAGGAGGCGGACGCTGTGCTGTTTGGCGCCGTGGGCGACTGGAAATACGACAAGTTGGACCGCGCGCTACGCCCCGAGCAAGCAATTCTGGGCCTGCGCAAGAACCTTGGCCTGTTTGCCAACCTGCGTCCGGCCATCTGCTACGAGCAACTGGTCGGCGCCTCCAGCCTGAAGCCCGAGCTGATCGCCGGCCTGGACATCCTGATCATCCGCGAACTGACCGGCGATATCTATTTCGGCCAGCCGCGTGGCCGACGCATCGCCTCCGACGGTCTCTTCCCCGGCACCGAGGAAGCGTTTGACACCATGCGCTATTCGCGCCCCGAGATCGAGCGCATTGCCCATGTCGCCTTTCAGGCCGCGCGCCAGCGCGCCAAGCGCGTCACCAGCGTCGACAAGGCCAACGTACTGGAAACCTTCCAGTTCTGGAAAGATGTGGTCACGGAAGTCGGCCAGCAGTACCCGGATGTGGCGCTCGACCACATGTACGTCGACAACGCTGCCATGCAATTGGTGCGCGACCCCAAGAAGTTTGACGTGGTGGTCACCGGCAACATGTTTGGCGACATCCTGAGCGACGAGGCTTCCATGCTCACCGGCTCGATTGGCATGCTGCCATCGGCCAGTCTGAACGCCAGCAAGCAGGGCCTGTACGAACCGAGTCACGGCAGCGCACCCGACATTGCCGGCAAAGGCATCGCCAACCCGCTGGCAACGATTTTGAGCGCCGCCATGATGCTGCGCTTCAGCCTGAATCAGGAAGCGGCCGCCGAGCGCATTGAAGCCGCCGTGAAAACGGTGCTGGCCCAGGGCCTGCGCACAGCCGACATCTTCAGCCCCGGCACAACGCGGGTCAGCACGTTCGAGATGGGGGCAGCCGTGGTGCGTGCCCTGTCATCCTATTGATTTCGTAATTCCAACTCTTTGAAAGCGCAACATGAAGAAAATTGGCAATCTGGTCGGTCTGGTGGGCTGGCGCGGCATGGTGGGTTCGGTGTTAATGGACCGCATGCAGGCCGAGCATGATTTCGATCTGATCGAACCCGTGTTCTTTTCCAGTTCCAACGCCGGTGGCAAAGCCCCGGCGCAAGCCAAGAATGAAACCACACTGAAAGACGCCTTCGACATCGAAGCGCTCAAGAAATGCGACATCATCATCAGCGCCCAGGGTGGCGACTACACGACCGAAGTCTTCCCCAAGCTGCGCGCCACCGGCTGGAACGGTCACTGGATTGACGCCGCCTCCACACTGCGCATGAAGGACGATGCGGTCATCATCCTGGACCCGGTCAACCTGCCGGTCATTCAGAACGCACTGACCAAGGGCGGCAACAACTGGATCGGCGGTAACTGCACAGTCAGTTGCATGCTGATGGGTGTGGGTGCGCTGTACAAGGCCGGTCTGGTCGAGTGGATGACCAGCATGACCTACCAGGCCGCATCGGGCGGCGGCGCCCAGCACATGCGTGAACTGCTGACCCAGTTCGGAACCCTCAACGCCGAAGTCAGGAGTCTGCTCGACGACCCCAAATCAGCGATCCTTGAAATTGATCGCAAGGTACTGGCCAAACAGCAATCACTGAGCGCAGCGGAGACCGCCAATTTCGGCGTGCCGCTCGGCGGTAGCCTGATTCCGTGGATCGACAAAGACCTCGGCCAAGGCATCAGCCGCGAGGAATGGAAGGCGGGCGCCGAAACCAACAAGATCCTGGGCCAGGGCGCGGGCTTTGGCACGCCGGCCGTGCCGGTGGACGGTTTCTGCGTTCGCGTTGGCGCCATGCGCTGCCACAGCCAAGCCCTGACCTTCAAACTGAAAAAGGATGTGCCCACAGCCGACATTGAGGCCATGATCGCTGCCGATAACGCTTGGGTTCGCGTTGTTCCCAACACCCGCGAAGCCACGGTGCGCGACCTGACACCGGTGAGCGTCACCGGAACACTGGGCATCCCGGTCGGGCGTGTGCGCAAGCTGGCCATGGGCCCGGAATACGTCGGCGCCTTCACCATCGGCGACCAACTGCTGTGGGGTGCAGCAGAACCATTGCGCCGCATGCTGCGCCTGCTACTGGCGGCGTAAACGCAATGGCCCGAAACCTGTACGCGCCCCGCTAGCCCAACATCAAGGGCACGCGGGTCGTTGTCACCGGACAACAAAGAATCGATTGATGCAGTCCGCGCCGACCAAGGACTGGACCGAGTCACCGGGCCAGCTTGTCAGGCCCAGACATTGATGTTAAGGTGCTTTGCAATTTCCCAGTACCGCTGTGCCAGTTTGCCCTATAGGACTTATTTTGCAGTCGCCAGAACCCCGGAGTCCTCAAATTGATCGTTAAAACTCATCGCTGGCAACAGACTGCCCTGGCGGCGGCGGTGTGCCTCGCGTTATGGCAACCGGATGCGATGGCGCTTTCCCTGGGCCGCATCACGGTCCTGTCGGCGCTCGGCGAGCCTTTACGCGCTGAAGTAGAGATACCCGACATCAACGCCGACGAGGCCGCATCGCTCAAGGCTGCTGTGGCGTCGCCGGCAAGCTTCAAGGCGGCCGGGATTGACTACAACGCCGCCATGTCCAACCTGCAAGCCAGCCTGCATAAGCGCGCCGACGGTCGGACCTATATTCGCCTGAGCGGCGACCGCGCGATCAACGATCCGTTTGTGGATCTGGTCATCGAGGCCAGTTGGGCCAGCGGCCGCATTGTTCGCGACTACACACTGCTGTTTGATCCGCCGAATTTGCACCCGACACCGACGCCAGCGCCAAACCCGGCGCAACTGGCGGCGCCGCGGCCCGCAGAACGACCAGCCCCATCTGCGCCGGTGCCAGTCGCGACACGTGCTGCCGAACCCATGAAAGTGGCGCCTCAGGCTGGCCTGCGGGCACCCGCCGCCACAACGCCCGGCAGCACAAACGGTACGATCAGCGTCAAGCCGGGCGACACCGCCAGCAAAATTGCCAGCGCCACCAAACCGGCCAGCATCTCGC
Source organism: uncultured beta proteobacterium (assembly GCA_903920695.1). GTDB lineage: Bacteria > Pseudomonadota > Gammaproteobacteria > Burkholderiales > Burkholderiaceae_C > Rhodoferax. The sequence goes on along the minus strand of CAIXNB010000032.1, from coordinate 24,497 downwards.
TCGATCAAATGCTGGTGGCGTTGCTGCGCCTTAATCCGACGGCGTTCATGGACGACAACGTCAACCGCATCAAAGCCGGTTCGGTCATGACCATCCCTTCGACCGCCCAGGCCGAGGCAACGCCAGTGGCGCAAGCGACGCAAATCATCATTGCACAAAGCAAAGACTTCAACGAATTCCGTCGCCGCCTGGCCCTTGGCGCACCCAATGCAGCCCTTAGCGCAGCCGACCGCAATGCCAGTGGCAACGTGCAGGCCAAACTTGAAGACCAGCGCGTGAGCAGCAGCGCGCCAGACAAACTGACCCTGTCCAAGGGGGCCATTCAGAAGCAGCAGACCGAAGATCAGTTGGCCGCGCAGCGCGCCGCCCAGGATGCGGCCAAACGGGCCGCCGAACTGGCGCAGAACATCAGCGATCTGAGCAAGCTTGGCGCCGCGTCAAACACCGTCACCCCGGGCGCGATGGAGGCCGCATCCGTGCCCGCCCAAGCCGCAGTGGCAACGGTCGCGCCGCCCACATCAGCACCCACAGCGGCAGTGGCACCGGTACTCAAACGTCCAGCCGCACTGCCAGCGCCAGCGGCCAAATCAAGTCTGATTGACGACATCCTGGAAAACCCGATGCTCCCGGTCGGCGCTGGCGCTGTCATCGCCTTGCTGGCTCTTCTCGGGTTCTACCGGGCACGCCAGCGCCGACAGGCCAGTGAAGGCGACAAGCTGGCGCCAGAAGTTCGCTTGCACCCCGACTCATTTTTTGGTGCCAGTGGCGGACAGCGTGTCGATACCAATGACAGCGTCAACTCCAGCCCCGCGATCGCCTATTCGCCAAGCCAGCTTGGCGCCGCCGAAGAAGTCGATCCGGTCGCCGAAGCTGACGTCTACCTGGCCTACGGCCGGGATTTTCAGGCCGAGGAAATCCTCAAGGATGCGCTGCGCAGCAGCCCGGCACGCCTGGCGATTCACCAAAAATTGCTTGAACTGTTCGCCAAGCGGCGTGACCTGCAATCCTTTCAAGCGACGGCGGAACTGGCTTACGCGGCCTGCGGGGGACAGGGACCGGAGTGGGAGCGCATGCGCGAGCTCGGTCAAAGCATTGACCCCGGCAATGCCTTGTACCGCAGCGGTGGACAAGCCACCACGGCAGTTGTGACGCCGGCGCTTCCAACTCACTTCGAACCCGACGCCGCGCCCGCCGAAGTTGCTGCGAGCCCTGCCGCTCAGATGCCTGATGCCGCATCCGCCGGTGCCGTCGACATCGATCTCGATCTCGACTTTTCGATCGATGAAGCGCCGGCTGACGCAGCCTGGGAAACCGCCGATAGTCTGGCTGAAACCACACCCGGGCTACTCGACCTTGACCTCAATCTAGCAGGCGAAAATACCGAAACTCGGACCCCGGAACGGAGTGCGACGCGCACTAACGCAGACACGAATTCCATCGATTTCACATTGCCAGACCTGCCACCCGAAGCACCGACTCCGCAGCTGACGGCACCCAAGACACCCAAATTCGACATGCTCGAATTCGACCTGAGCGCCCTGTCGCTCGACCTGGACGACGTGCCAACGCCGGATTCGACCCCAACCGCCGAGCTGCAGGCGAACTCAATGGCCACCAAGCTGGCGCTGGCCGAGGAATTTCAGGCCATTGGTGATGCGGACGGCGCGCGCGCACTGATCGAGGAAGTGATCGCCCAAGCCTCAGGCGATATGAAAGCCAAGGCGCAACGCGCCCTGAGCCAGTTGTCATCAGCATGACCGCGTCGTGAGGCTGGCGCTCGCAATCAGCTACAACGGCCAAGCCTACCAGGGCTGGCAAAGCCAGTTGTCGAGGCAGACGGTGCAGGACCAGCTCGAACTGGCACTGAGCCGATTCAGCGCCCGCAAGGTCTCGACCCTGTGCGCCGGTCGCACCGATGCCGGCGTCCACGCGCTGATGCAGGTCGTGCATTTCGACACCGTACTGGATCGCCCGTCTTCATCCTGGGTGCGAGGCAGCAACGCCTTGCTGCCACGCGACATCGCAGTCGAGTGGGCACAAGTCGTGCCGCCTGAGTTCCATTGCCGCGCCAGCGCCCTGTCGCGCCGCTATGCCTATATCCTGCGCGAGTCACCGGTGCGCCCGAGTATCGACGCGGGCCGCGTCGGTTGGGCCTATCGTCCGCTTGCAATCGAACCGATGCGCTGCGCCGCAGCACTACTGCTGGGCGAACACGATTTCACATCCTTTCGCGCCTCGGCCTGCCAGGCACTGTCACCGGTCAAGACCCTGACACGCATTGACATTTCCCAGCGCGGCGCCTACTGGCGCTTCGAGTTCGAGGCCAACGCTTTCCTGCACCACATGATCCGCAACATCATGGGCTGCCTGCTTGCGGTCGGCCAGGGCAAACATGGCCCGGACTGGCTGCGCGAGGTGCTGCTGGCGCGCGACCGCAACGCCGCCGCACCAACCTTTTCGCCCGACGGCCTGTATTTCCTCGGGCCGCGCTACGCCCCCCATTGGGGTTTGCCGGATCGCACACCCGGCTTTGATGGACTGCCATGACTACACCATTCGAAAAGCAAATCTTGAGCGACGCCGGGCCGCCCCAAGGCGCGAGGGCCCCCGTGGGGGGCAGCGCAGCACGCGCAGCGGCAAGCGTGGGGGCAGTCCGAACGAGGATCAAGATCTGTGGTCTGACGCGCGAAGCCGATGTCGATACCGCCGTCGCGGCTGGCGCCGATGCCATTGGCTTTGTGCTCTACAGCAAGAGTCCGCGCCATGTGCCGCTTGCGCGCGCGGCCGAACTGGTACGCCGACTGCCGCCCTTTGTCACGCCGGTCCTGTTATTCGTCAACGAAAAACAGGCAAACATCAACGCCGCCTGCGACGCGATTCCCACGGCCTGCCTGCAGTTTCATGGCGACGAAACGCCAGCCCAGTGCCTGCTTGCCACGCGGCAAGGCACCCGACCCTTTCTGCGCGCCGCCCGCATTCCGCTGGGCGATGCCGGGCGCGACTTCGATCTCGTAAAATACGCGCTCGATTACTCAAAAGCCCAAGCCATTTTGCTCGACGCGCAAGTCGACGGGTACGGTGGTGGCGGACACGCATTCAATTGGTCACTGCTGCCTCCAAACGTCAACGCTCACCTCGTCTTGAGTGGTGGGCTCAGCGCTGCAAACGTGGGCGACGGCATTCGGCAGTTACGGCCGCGCGCTAAGAGCCTGGCCGTCGATGTGAGCTCGGGCGTCGAGTTGTCCGGACCCGGCAACCAGGGGCTCAAGGATCCCGAAAAAATCAGGCAGTTTGTCGCCGCCGTGCGCGCCGCCGACAGGCAATTCGAAGCCCCCAACTGATCAACCATGAACCGATACCAACAACCCGATCCCAGCGGCCATTTCGGCATCTACGGCGGCAGCTTCGTTGCCGAAACGCTGACCCACGCCATCAACGAACTCAAGGACGCCTACGCGCGCTACCAGCATGACCCGGCTTTTGTCGCCGAGTTCAACTACGAGCTGGCCCACTTTGTGGGCCGCCCGTCGCCGGTCTACCATGCCGCTCGCATGAGCCGGGAACAGGGCGGCGCGCAGATCTTTCTCAAGCGCGAGGATCTGAACCACACCGGCGCGCACAAGATCAACAACACCATCGGCCAGGCCATGCTGGCCAAGCGCATGGGCAAGCCGCGCGTGATCGCCGAAACCGGCGCCGGTCAGCACGGCGTGGCCACGGCCACCATCTGCGCCCGCTACGGACTCGAGTGCGTGGTCTACATGGGCAGCGAAGACGTCAAACGCCAAAGCCCGAACGTCTATCGCATGAAGTTGCTCGGCGCTACGGTGGTGCCGGTCGAAAGCGGCAGCCGCACGCTCAAGGACGCACTCAACGAAGCGATGCGCGACTGGGTTGCCAACGTCGACAACACTTTCTACATCATCGGCACCGTGGCCGGACCGCATCCCTACCCGATGATGGTGCGTGACTTCCAGAGCGTCATCGGCAAAGAATGCCTGCTGCAGATGCCCGAGATGCTGCAGGCGGCCGGATGCCACGGCACGCAACCAGATGCAGTGGTCGCCTGCGTCGGCGGCGGCAGCAACGCCATGGGAATCTTTCACCCCTACATCGACCACGCTGACACACGTCTGATCGGCATCGAGGCCGCTGGCGAAGGCATGGACAGCGGCAAGCACTCGGCCTCGCTGCAACGCGGCAGCCCCGGCGTGCTGCACGGCAACCGCACCTATGTGCTGCAGGACGACAACGGCCAGGTGACCGAGACGCACAGCATCAGCGCTGGCCTGGACTACCCCGGCGTCGGCCCGGAACACGCCTTCCTCAAGGACATCGGCCGCGCCGAATACGTCGGCATTACCGATCAAGAAGCCTTGCAGGCCTTTCACTACCTGTGCCGCACCGAGGGCATCATCCCGGCGCTCGAATCAAGTCATGCCGTGGCCTACGCCATGAAGCTGGCCAAGACCATGCGCGCCGACCAATCGATTCTGGTCAACCTGTCAGGCCGTGGCGACAAGGACATCGGCACCGTAGCCGATCTCTCAAACGCCGAGTTCTATTGCCGCCCCAGTTGCACCGGACAAGCGGTCAAGGGCGGGACCATGGAAAGCCTTTTGAAGGGACCAAAATGAGTCGTATCGCCACAACTTTTGCCGCACTGAAAAAGCAGGGGCGCAAGGCCCTGATTCCCTACGTCACGGCCGGCTTTCCATTCGCCGACATCACGCCAGAGCTGATGCACGCCATGGTCGCCGGTGGCGCCGATGTGATCGAGCTCGGAGTGCCGTTCTCCGACCCCAGCGCCGACGGCCCGGTAATCCAGAAGGCCGGCGACAAGGCACTGGCGCTGGGCATCGGCATGGTGCAGGTATTGGCCATGGTGCGCAGCTTTCGTCAACAGGACAACACAACGCCCGTGGTGCTGATGGGTTATGCCAATCCGGTTGAGCGCTACAACCAGAAGCACGACCGCCTTGACGGCAAGAGCGCCTTCGTGACCGATGCGGCCGTCGTCGGCGTCGACGGCGTGCTGATCGTCGACTACCCGCCGGAAGAATGCGAAGGCTTTGCTGCGGAACTCAAGCAGCACGGGCTCGATCTGATCTTTCTGCTCGCCCCCACCAGCACCGACGCGCGCATGCAGCAGGTCGCGCGTGTCGCCAGCGGCTACGTCTACTACGTCTCGCTCAAGGGCGTCACCGGTTCAGGCACGCTCGACACAGCGGCCGTGCAGGCCATGCTGCCGCGCATTCGCCGCCATGTCAGCGTGCCGGTAGGCGTCGGTTTTGGCATCCGCGACGCGACCACGGCACGCGCCATCGGAGAGGTCGCCGATGCGATCGTGATCGGTAGCCGGATCATCCAGTTGATTGAAGCGCAACCCAGAGACCAGGTCGGCAAGACCGCGCAAAACTTCCTGCGCGAAATCCGGACCGCACTGGATTCATAATCTGGAACCTTATGGGACAAACCGCAGCGACGCAAAACGAACCAGCGCTGTCCCCAAACCATAAAGGAGATTCCATGAGCTGGCTTGAAAAACTGCTACCCCCGAAGATCCTGCAAACCAACCCGGCCGACCGGCGTAGCGTGCCCGAAGGCCTGTGGATCAAATGCCCGAGCTGCGAGACCGTGCTCTACAAGACTGACCTCGAACAGAACCAGAATGTCTGCCCAACCTGCAGCCACCACCACCGCATCGGCGCGCGGGCGCGACTCAATGTCTTTCTGGATAACGAAGGCCGCTTCGAGATCGGACAGGAAGTGTTGCCGGTCGATGCGCTCAAGTTCAAGGACAGCCGAAAGTACCCGGAACGCCTGAAGGAAGCGCTGGAAAACACCGGCGAAACCGATGCAATGGTGGTGATGGGTGGCGCCGTGCAGGGCATCGGCGTGGTGGCGGCCTGCTTCGAGTTTGAGTTCATGGGCGGCAGCATGGGCTCAGTGGTTGGCGAGCGTTTTGTGCGCGGTGTCCACACCGCAATCGAGCAGAAGGTGCCGTTTATCTGCTTCACCTCGACTGGTGGTGCACGCATGCAGGAAGGTCTGCTGAGCCTGATGCAAATGGCCAAGACCAACGCCTCACTGACGCGCCTGGCAAAGAAGGGACTACCCTTCATCAGCGTGCTGACCGACCCCACCATGGGTGGCGTCAGCGCCGGCTTTGCCTTTCTGGGTGACGTCGTCATCGCCGAGCCCAAGGCCCTGATCGGTTTTGCCGGACCACGGGTTATCGAGTCCACCATGCGCGTGGCCCTACCCGAAGGTTTTCAACGCGCCGAATTCCTGCAAACCAAGGGCGCCATCGACTTCATCTGCGACCGGCGCGAACTGCGCAAGACCATTGCCAGCACACTGGCCATGTTGCAGCGCCAGCCCGCTGATGCGGTGATCTGAACGGCGCCGGAACCAGCGCTTCAGAGCAACTGCATGACCGCCGCCTGTAGATGCCCAAGCAGGATGGAGGCGATCTGCAGCAGCACCAACAGCACCAGCGGGGACAGATCGACACCACCCATCAGCGGCAGCAGGCGGCGGATCGGGCGCAGCGGCGGTGCACACAGGCGCTCGATCACATCGGTCAGGGTTGAACGCGCCTGGAACCAGGACAGGATGGCGTAGACAATGACCAGCCCCGTCAGGCCCGAAACGATCAGCCGCAGCAGGCCAAAAAACGCCAGAAACGGCACCGCGAGCAGGCCACCATCAGCGCCCGCCAGTAGCCAAAGCAAGAAGTATTGCGCCAGCACCAGCACATAGGCGCCAATCAAACTGGCCAGGTCCAAGCGCCCCCAGGCCGGCACGACCCGCCGCAAGGGCAGGACCAGCCAGTCGGTCAAGGCGAAGATAAAGGGTCCGAGCGGATTGCCCGATCGCGCCGACAACGGGATGCGCTGGTATTGCAAATACAGCCGCAACAGACAGGCGCCACCGAGCACGCCAGTGGCAACGTCGAGCAACAGGGAAATGATTTGGTACATCATGAGAACTTGCGAGACAGACCGCCTCCTGAAAGCTTGCGGGACAGACCACCGTTACGCGCAGCGAACAAGCTCTGTCCTCAACTGATTGAAAAGGTGAAAATCTAAACGCATCATAGCGAGCGCGGCGCTCAACTTAAAATCACCTCTTTCGACCCGCCAGCCAGCGCCACACTTTCCTTGGCTGTCATCACCACTGCACCTCTCATGTCTGACCACACCACTGCCCCAGCGCCCCAGGACGAAAACCAGTTGATCCTGGAGCGCCAAGACAAACTCAAGGCCATCCGCCAGCAACAGGCGCAGGGCAAGGGCGTCGCCTTCCCGAATGATTTCAAGCCGACTGACCACGCCGCCGACCTGTTCGCCGCGCACGCCGGCCAGACGCCGGAAGCGCTGCTGGAGCAGGGCACAACGGCCAAGATCGCCGGGCGCATGATGCTCAAGCGTGTCATGGGCAAGGCCAGCTTTGCCACCCTGCAGGACAGCAGTGGGCGCATCCAGCTCTACATCAAAGGCGAGGATATTGGCACCGACCTCTACGCCAGCTTCAAGCACTGGGACTTGGGCGACATCGTGGGCGCCGAAGGCAAGGTCTTCAAGACCAAGACCGGCGAGTTGTCGATCCACGCCAGCAGCCTGCGCCTCTTGACCAAGAGCCTGCGCCCGATGCCCGACAAGCACCACGGCATGAACGACCAGGAAACCAAGTACCGCCAGCGCTATGTCGACCTGATGACCGATGAGAGCACGCGCGCGCGCTTTGTCGCGCGCAGCAAGGCGCTCAGCGGCATTCGCGAGTTCATGGTGGCGCACGATTTCCTGGAAGTGGAAACACCGATGCTGCACCCGATTCCGGGCGGCGCCAACGCCAAGCCCTTCACCACGCACCACAACGCGCTGGACCAGCAGATGTTTCTGCGCATTGCGCCCGAGCTCTACCTCAAGCGCCTGATCGTCGGCGGCTTCGAGCGCGTGTTCGAGATCAACCGCAGTTTTCGCAACGAGGGCATCTCGGTACGGCACAACCCCGAGTTCACCATGATGGAGTTCTACGCGGCCTACTGGGACTACCAGGACCTGATGACCTTCACCGAAGCGCTGGTGCGTGATGCCGCGCAGAAATCACGCGGTACTCTGCAACTGAGCTATGGCGGCAAAGAGGTTGACCTGACTCAGCCGTTCGAGCGGTTGACCATCGTCGAAGCCATCTGCAAACACACCGAAGCCGGCCAGCCGCTCGAAGGCAGCACGCATCTGAAGGTCGAAGACCGCGATTGGCTGATCCGTGCCCTGCGCAAACTGGGCCTGAGCGAGGCCAAGGACAAGCTCTCAAGTCGCTCGCTACCGAGCCTGCAAGTGATGTACTTTGAAGAAACGGTGGAAGAAAAACTCTGGCAGCCGACCTTCATCTGCGAGCACCCGGTCGAGATTTCGCCGCTGGCGCGCGCCAGTGACCACCGGCCCGGCGTCACCGAGCGCTTCGAGCTCTACATCACCGGGCGTGAATTCGGCAACGGCTTCTCTGAGCTCAACGACGCGCAGGAACAAGCAGCGCGCTTCCAGACCCAGGTCGCAGCCAAGGACGACGGCGACGACGAGGCCATGTACTACGACCACGACTTCATCCGCGCGCTGGAATACGGCATGCCCCCAACCGGCGGCTGCGGCGTCGGCTTGGACCGGCTCATGATGCTGCTCACCGACAGCAGCAGCATTCGCGATGTGATCCTGTTCCCAGCGCTGCGCCGCGAGGTTTGAAACCGCAACTGAAGTACCTGCACGGCTACGACGCCGACACCCTGGCGCGGGTCGAACAACTGCTCACGGAGCAACGCCTCGGCCAGTGGCTGCAGGACAAGTACGCGCAAGGCCACGGCCTGCGCACCGACAAGGCGCTATACGACTACGTACAGCAGTTGCGCCAAGCCTATTTGCGCGGCGCTGAGCCCGTCACCAAAGTCATGTTTGACAGCAAGCTGCAAGTGGTCGCACACGCGCTCGGCACGCACACCACGGTCGCGCGGGTACAGGGTTCACGGCTCAAAGCCAAACGCGAAATCCGCATCGCCGCCCTGTTCAAGGACGTGCCGGCCGAGTTCCTGAAGATGATCACGGTGCACGAGCTCGCGCACCTCAAGGAGCGCGCCCATGACAAGGCCTTCTACCAGCTCTGCAGCCACATGGAGCCCAATTACCACCAGCTCGAATTTGAGTTGCGCGTCTACCTGACCCACCTCGACGCCACTGGCACGCGCCTGTGGGCGCCGCCAGCATGATCAGTCTGCCGACGGGCTAGCGAAACTTGCTTTGCGGCAGGGTTTTGAGTTCGCCCGGCAGCGCGCTCACGTAATTGGCCAGTTCCTTAAGTTCATCGTTCGAAAACTGCTTGGCAACGCCGCCCATGATCGGGTTGCCACGGCCCCAGGTCGGGTTGCCTTCGGTCTTGTAGGACTTGAGCGCCACAAACAGATAGTCGGCATACTGGCCCGCGATCCGCGGATAAATCGGCTCCTTGGGCTGGCTGAAGCTCTCGCCATGGCAGGTGATGCAGGCGCCCTTCTTGAGCAGCGCGGCAACGCGGGCGTTGCCCTCGGCAGCCTTGCCCGGTACCGGCGCACCCTCCTGCTTGCCATGGGCTTCGTAATAAGCCGCCACATCGGCGATATCCTGCTCGCTCAGGTTATCGACAATGCCGCGCATGCTGGGGTGTTTGCGATCGCCCTTCTGGTAGGCCGTGAGCGCGGACACGATGTACTTGGCGCCCTGCCCCGAAATCTTGGGCACCCGATAGACCTCGGGGAAGCTCGCGTGATAGCCAACGATGCCGTGACAGCCCACGCACATGGCGATCTTTTTCTCGCCGGCTTTGGCGTCACCCCGGATTTCCTGCGCATTAACAGGCAGGGCCGTCACACAGGCGACAAGCAGGGCGGACAGCGATAGCAGGAATTTGTTCATTTTCGGAGGACAATCGGCGAGAGTTTGAGTTAGATCAACAATTGATTATATCGACCGGCCTTCCTTCCCCTACCCTCAACGCTGCTTTTCCAATCAAGCGAGAACCATGAAATTCCAAGGAACCAAAAACTACGTCGCCACCCAGGATTTAATGCTGTCGGTGAACGCCGCCATCACCCTGAAACGCCCGCTGCTGGTCAAGGGTGAACCAGGCACCGGCAAGACCATGCTGGCCGAGGAAGTGGCCAGCGCCCTGGACATGCCGCTGCTGCAATGGCACATCAAGTCCACCACCAAGGCGCAACAAGGCTTGTACGAATACGACGCCGTCAGCCGCCTGCGCGACTCGCAACTCTCTGACATCGACGGCGGCGAGCGCGTCAAGAACATCCACAACTACATCATGAAAGGCGTGTTGTGGCAGGCCTTCACGGCGGAAGAACCGGTGGCGCTGCTGATCGACGAAATCGACAAGGCCGACATCGAATTCCCGAACGACCTTTTGCGTGAAATCGACCGCATGGAGTTCTACTGCTACGAGACACGCGAGCTGATCAAGGCCAAGAACCGGCCGCTGGTCTTCATCACCTCGAACAACGAGAAGGAACTGCCCGACGCCTTCCTGCGCCGCTGCTTCTTCCACTACATCAAGTTCCCCGATGCAGACACCATGCGCAGCATTGTCGACGTCCACTTCCCGGGCCTGAAGAACGAGTTACTGACAGCGGCGATGAAGACGTTTTACGACGTACGCAACCTGCCCGGCCTGAAGAAGAAGCCATCCACCAGCGAACTGCTGGACTGGCTCAAACTGCTGCTGGCCGAAGACATCCCGCTGGCGGCGCTGCAAAGCAAGGACGACAAGGTGGCCGTGCCGCCGCTGGTGGGTGCGCTGCTCAAGAACGAACAGGATGTAACCCTGTTCGAAAAGCTGGTTTTCATGCAAAAGCACAATCGTTGAACATGGCCTACGTCGAACCCGTCACCCTTGCCGCACGCGGCATTGAACTCGTGCCGCTGGCGCTCGCACATGAGGCCGGCCTGCGCGCCGCCGCGCAGGATGGCGAACTGTGGCGCCTGCGTGTCACCTCGGTGCCCGAGCCAGAGCAAACCCGCCAGTACATCGAAGACGCGCTGGCCATGCGCGAAGCCGGCAACCGTTTTGCCTTCGCCGTGATGGAAGCCGACACCGGCACGGTACTGGGCTGCACCAGCTACCACGACATCATCCCGGCCGTCCAACGCGTCGAGATCGGCTGGACCTGGTACGCGCGGCGCTGCCAGCGCAGCCCCGTCAATACCACGGCCAAACTGCTGCTGCTGACCCACGCGTTTGAGACGCTGGGCTGCCATGTGGTCGGCTGGCGCACTGACAATTTCAACTTTGCCTCGCAGGCCGCGATCGAACGACTCGGTGCCAAGAAGGACGGCGTCATCCGCGGCCACGCCCTGCGCCGCGACGGCACCATCCGCGACACCGTGATGTACAGCATGCGCGCCGGCGAGTGGCCCGAGGCCAAGGCGCAGTTACTGTACCTGCTGGACAAGAAGCCGCGCGCCTGAGCACGCAGGCCAGGCACCCGGAGAGACACCATGCTGATCGATTTCTTCTATACCTTGCGCTCGGCCAAACTGCCGGTATCGGTCAAGGAATACCTGACGCTGCTCGAAGCCCTCAAGGAAGGCGTGGTTGGCCCCAACATGCCAGAGCCGGCCGATGACGCCGATGCGCGCGGCTACAAGATCGACGACTTCTACTACCTGAGCCGCACGACACTGGTCAAGGACGAAAAGCACTACGACAAGTTCGACCGTGCCTTTGCCGCCTACTTCAAGGGTGTGGAGACCGTGGCCGACTTCACCAAAGAGATCCCGCTGGATTGGCTGCGCAAAAACCTGGAACTCAACCTGAGTCCGGAGGAACTGGCCAAGATCGAGAAGATGGGTTGGGACGAGCTCATGGAGACGCTCAAGAAACGCTTTGAAGAGCAGAAGGAACGCCATGAGGGCGGCTCCAAATGGATCGGCACCGGTGGCACCAGCCCGTTCGGCGCCTACGGCCAGAACCCGCAGGGCATCCGCATCGGCCAGGACAAGAGCCGCAACAAGAGCGCGGTCAAGGTCTGGGACCAGCGCGCCTACAAAGACTACGACGACACGCAGGAACTCGGCACGCGCAACATCAAGGTCGCGCTGCGCCGCCTGCGCAAGTTTGCGCGCGAAGGCCACGAGGAAGAGCTCGACCTGGACGACACCATCAAGTGCACTGCAGCGAATGCCGGCTACCTCGACATCAAGATGATTCCCGAGCGCCACAACAACGTCAAGGTGCTGCTGCTGATGGACGTCGGCGGCACCATGGACGAGCATATCGCGCGCGTCGAAGAGCTGTTCTCCGCCACCAAGACCGAATTCAAGCACCTGGAGTTCTACTACTTCCACAACTGCGTCTATGACTTCATGTGGAAGAACAACCGGCGCCGCTTCGCCGAGAAGTTCCCAACCTGGGACATCATCCGCAAGTACAACAAGGACTACAAACTGATCTTCGTCGGCGACGCCACCATGAGCCCCTACGAGATCCTGCAGCCCGGCGGCAGTGTCGAATACAACAACGAAGAACCTGGCGTCGAGTGGCTGCAGCGCCTGACCAAAGCCTTCCCCAAGTTCGCCTGGATCAACCCCGAGCCGCAAGGCGTCTGGCAGTATCGTCAAAGCATCAGCGTGGTGCAACAGATCATGAGCCAGCGCATGTACCCGCTAACCATCAAGGGCATCGAAGACGCGATGCGCCTGCTGACCAAATAGAATACGGAACCACGCCGCCGTAGTTCAATGGATAGAACGAGCGCCTCCTAAGCGCTAGATATGGGTTCGATTCCCGTCGGGGGCGCCAAAAGCCAGATTTATCAGATATCAAACAGCCTCAAAACCCGCGTGTTTCCTAGCATTGCGGGTTTTTTGTTGTCTCACGCAGATTTAATCAGTATCATGAGATACCGTCAAAAACGCGGTACTTTTGACGGTACCTAGCGAAGTACCGCCACTCAGATACCGTCAAATTGGGGGCAACCATGGCACTGACAGACACCTTCGTTCGGACAGTCAAGCACTCCGGAAGACCGGCCGGCGACAAATATTCTGATGGTCGCGGCATGTACTTGCTGGTCAAGTCAAGCGGCAAATACTGGCGCATGGACTACCGCTTCGCTGAGAAGCGCAAGACTCTGGCGCTGGGAACTTACCCCGAAGTGCCGCTTGTCAAGGCCAGAAAGAAGCGCGACGCGGCACGCGAGTTGCTGGCGGACAGCATTGACCCCAGCACAGCCAAGGCCGAGGAAAAACGGGCCAGAGCGGACGCTGCAGGCAACACGTTCGAGGCCGTTGGGCGGGACTGGCTGGAAAAGACAAAGGCGAAGCGGGCGGCGATCACGCAGGACAAGGTGCGCACATGGTTGGAGAAGGACGCTTTCCCATTCATCGGCAGGATGCCGATATCAACCATAGGCCCACGCGATGTGCTGGACAAAGTGGTCCGCAAGATCGAGGCACGGGGAGCGATCGACACCGCCCACCGGCTGAAGCAGCTTTGTGGCCAGGTGATGCGGTACGCAGTAGTAACCGGACTGGCACAGCGTGACGTGACGGCGGACCTGAGAGATGCGCTGGCAACCAAGACTGAAAAGCACTTCGCGGCGATCACCGATCCAAAGCTGGTCGGCGCCTTGATGCGTTCCATATTCGATTACTCGGGGCATCCCTGCACTCTGGCCGCTCTCAAACTGTCCGCGCTAACATTTGTGCGCCCCGGCGAGCTTCGCGCGGCTGAGTGGTCTGAGTTTGACCTGGACGCAGCCGAGTGGAACATCCCGGGCGCCAAGATGAAGATGAAGATCGACCACCTTGTCCCGCTATCCAGCCAGGCCGTGGAGACTTTGCGCAGTCTGCAACCGCTCACCGGCCACGGGCGTTACGTTTTTCCAAGCCTGCGGACAGGTGAACGGCCGATGTCCGAAAACACGATCAACAGCGCACTACGTGGCATGGGCTACGCCAAGGAGGTCCACAGCGCCCACGGTTTCCGAGCAGTGGCACGCACGATCATGGACGAGGAGCTCGACGAGCGTGTGGACCTGATCGAGCACCAGTTGGCCCATGCCGTGAAGGATCCCAACGGACGTGCCTACAACAGAACCGCGCACCTACCAGCACGCCGGAAGATGATGCAACGCTGGGCGGACTACCTCGACAAGCTGCGCCTCGGTGCGGACGTTATTCCGATTCGTGGCGCCGCGTGACCCCATGTGGATAACTTTTTCGCAACAGTCAGAAACCAGAGTTATGCACCGCGCCCAAAAAACAAGCAGTGTGCACAAGGTTTGCAAGCCGTTGAATCCATTGCATTTATCTCTATAACCGTACAATGTTGTTCTTTTTCTCTGCTTTATATAACAGGCGTTATGTTAACCCGATAATCTTTTAATCCGTATCTGTTTATTATTTGCTTGTACGTTTTGAGAGACTATGACATAATTCAGCAAATCAACAAATTGACAGGTCAATCATGACACCAGAAGAATTCACCGCCGCCCTTGAGTCCCTGCACTGGAGCCAGGCGGACTTCAATCGCAAGGTAGGCACCGACAAGAGCACCGCCTCGAGCTGGGCAACCGGCAAGACGCCGATTCCGCGGTGGGTGCCGGCCTATCTGGAGTCGGTCCAGGACTTGGCCATGCTGCACGCCAAGTACGTGATGCCGCCACCCAAGGGCAAGCCTGCAGCGACCGAATAACCGCCCTGCCCCACGGCGGTTTATGTGGGGCGCAAACAGACGGCAGGGCAAGTGCTTCTACCGCTTACCCCGCCTGACCATCAAATGAAAGGGAGTTCACCCAATGGCTACCCAGAAGCATACCCAAGAAGTCAACGATGCCGAATTGAGCGCACTCTATGAAGGCGTCATGAGTTGCCAGCCATTCGTTCCACCGGGCGAAATGGAAGATATCGCCAATCTCGTTTTCTCGAAAGAGCGGGTAATCAGGAATTGGAGACTTGCAGCGCTGATAGGGTCCAAAGATGGCGAATTTTTCAGAGAACTTGCCAGCGATGCGAACAAGGCACAAAGTCTTGCGCCGGCAGTGCGACCGTTGATGGATGCCGCGATGTTGCTGCATTCAATGGCAGAAATCATGACTATCGTCTCCGACCGCATCATGGTGGCCGGGTGCAACCATGACCGCTTCAATGAATGGATGGAGGCTGGTGTAGAGGCCGCGTAACCTGTTTGCCCCAGCTAGGCCCGCGAACCGAAGAGCGGGCACCTTCACCCGCCTGCTGGTGGCATCCCGTTTGAAGGCACTTGAAGGAGTGCACAGTGTTTGACGAATTTGACAAGGCGGTCGCAAGAATAATCAGGCTTACTAAGGACCCTGAATTCACGTCCAACAACTTGAAACAGTTGGCAGAGAGCGGGGCCATTAATGTCTGCTTTCGCCACCGTGGCACGATAGGCTTGTTCCAGTTCCCAGCCAAGACACTGCCGCCGACGCCAGACAAACTTTTCTACTTTGACGGCTATTTACGCAGCCTTACGCGACCGAGGCTTGATAGTCAAATAACCATCGCCGGCAAACTTGTTCGGATGGACGTTTTGAACCCCGTCGCGGTGTCGATTGTAGAAGTAGTTCTGATGGATCCCATACTGGCCCAACCCTTTGCAGATCCATCGCCAAATTACTGGGGATTGGTTCTGGACGAGATCAGGATGGTGATTAGAGATAAGAAGAATTTACCCGCCAGGACTCACGTTCAACCTGCCCTTCTACTGTGCGCAACGATTCCCGCCAAAGATTGGTTGTTCGAACGAGGTGAATTGGACTCCTATATCAAGTCGGTCCAACAGCTCGAGCGCCAAACAGAGGTGCTGCCGATACCGGTCACAGTGGCGGTCTCGATGCCGCCAGGCAAGCCGCCAAAGCAATTGACCAGAAAAATCCCACACTTTCTCCACTCCCTCATAAATGAGGCTTTGACCAAATGTGCAGACCCTCCTGATATTGCT
The DNA here is from genome assembly GCA_903920695.1 of uncultured beta proteobacterium. Lineage (GTDB taxonomy): Bacteria > Pseudomonadota > Gammaproteobacteria > Burkholderiales > Burkholderiaceae_C > Rhodoferax. Next base: position 8,489 of record CAIXNB010000032.1, on the reverse strand, counting down.
GATTTGATGGATAATCTGCGAGCGATTGTTCAAAACAAGATTGTTGCCAAAGATAAGCACTTCCTGAACCTGTTCACTGGCGGATTCAAATACATGGACGCCCATGACGAAGAGCACAACTACACAATCAAGAAGCTCAAGGCTTACGTAAATGGCGACAACATCAATTAGCAAGTCTGCCTAAATCCGCCAGTTTTCCGCCACTGTCCGCCACTTTCCGCGCCTAGTTACAACCCACTGACACGCCGGCACCATCACCGTCATGCAATCCGAATTTTTCGGAATCATGAAGGTTAAAAATGGTTGCACTATTGAAACGGCTGATTTCAGTCAAGCAGGTTGCAGCAGCAATTGGGTGTAGCGAGCCAACCGCTTGGCGCTGGGATGCCGACGGTACTTTGCCAAAGAGCATCAAGGTTTCAGCGGGCACGACCAGGTGGGACGCCGATGAAATCCAGGATTGGATCGAATCAAAAAAGGCGGCACGCAACGAAAGCACATCGCCTGCTGCAATCCCCGCACCGATCCAACGCGGACGCAATCCGGTACCTCCGAGCACCAGGACCGATGCCAGGCGCCCAGGCCGCCCACGCAAGGTCGTGCAGGAAGCGGTGCCAGCATGAAGCCGGCCCACAAATGCGAAAGCCCTGGTGGAACAGGGCCAAACGCAAATCCAAACCTCTCACTCAACCCTGCAAATTGTGCCGTAAATCTTGGGGCGCGTAAAGCAGTTTCTTGCTTCAAGCGCGCAGCCATGTTCATCCAGCTCTGTCTGGTTCAGCGCTCGATTGCCAGGGCGCTGTGGGTCGATGCCTACGAGAACTTTATTCCGAGGCACGGCAAATGAACTACACGCAACACGCTCTGTCTGCTGCCTTTCCAAGGATGACGGCAGACGAACTTCAAGAACTCAGGGACAGCATTGCCAGCGCCGGCGTTCAGACCCCCATCACGATATTTGAGGGCCAGGTACTTGACGGCTGGAATCGCTATCAAGCTGCCCTGGATGTCGGGATGCCGTGTCCAACGGTGCAGCTTGCCGACACCGACCCTGTTGATTTTGTTCGCGCGCAAAACGCGACGCGTCGGCACATGACGGACGCGCAGAAGGCCATGGCGATCACGGCGATCTATCGGTGGCGTCCAGTCGGGATGAATCAGCACAGCGGGTCTGCACTCAGTGCAGAGACTCCAAAGTCAGCCAAGCAACTGGCTGAAATAGCAGGTGTTGGAGTTCGATCGATTGGACAGGCAAAAGCCGTTCAAACCAACGCAGTGCCGGAAGTCCGGTCCGCCGTCCAGAGTGGCGAAATCGGCCTACCCAAAGCCGCGGCCATTGCCAAGATGCCACCAGCGCAGCAGGCTGCTGCGATCCACAAGCCACTGCCGAAATCACAACCGGCAAAACGCGAGAAAGCTCAAGACGTCGCCGTCCGTGAAGTTCCGACATCACCAGAGTCAGAGTGCGGCCCTGATGCCGACGAGCTTGCCGCCCAGGAAGCAGCCGAGCGAGCCGATCGGCTTGCTTTTCAAAAGCTCCTTGACGCCGATGATGCGCTGGCCACGTCATTCGCCGAGGTGAAACGCCTCAATGCCGAGGTTTCGATTCTCACTCTCGCGCGTGACGGCGCTATGCGTCGCGCCAACGAAGCGATTCTGTTGGTAAAAAAGCGTGACCGCCACATCGCCAAGCTGATCAAGGAACTGGCAGCGCTTCAACGGGAGGCGACATGAACGAGCAACTTTTTCAGGATGCGCCGCACTACGGATCTCCAACTTTTCCAGCGCCGCGCCCGTTCCAGGTCAGCGCCCATGAGGCCCTGCGCCAGGGATTCAGAGACGGGCACAAGAACCAATGTCTCATGGCCCCGACAGGCGCAGGAAAGACCTACCTGGCATTGCGAATCGCGCATGAGGCTCTTGTGCGCGGTAAGAAGGCTGTTTTCTTATGCGACCGCACGACCCTGATCAATCAAACCAGTCGTGCCGCAGACAGTTACGGGCTGTCAGCGCACGGCATTGTTCAGGCCAACCACTGGCGCCGCGATACCGAGATGCCGTTCCAGATTGCAAGTGCTCAAACACTGGCAAAGCGTGGTTATTGGCCTGACGCCGATGTGATCGTCATTGACGAATGCCATACCCAGATGAAGGTTTGGACCGAATACATAACGCAGACCAAAGCAGCCTGCATTGGATTGTCCGCCACACCATTCAGCCCCGGACTTGGAAAGTTTTTCAGCCGCATTGTCAACGCGACCACGATGTTCGACCTGACCCAATCCGGCGTCCTCGTGCCGATGCGCGTACTTAGCTGCAAGCAGACCGACATGAAGGGAGCCGAGACCAGTGGTGGCGAATGGACCGACAAGGCCGCCGAGCAGCGCGGAATGGTCATCATCGGCGATGTGGTTACGGAGTGGCAGCGGTTTGCCGAAGATAGAAAAACCATTGTCTTCGGTGCCACGATAGCCCACTGCCAGGAGCTTTGCCGCCAGTTTGTTGACGCTGGTATCGGGGCTGCGTGTTTCACATCCGAGACAACCACGGCAGAGCGCGCGACCTTGCTCAGTGCGTACACCAGACCGGACGCACAACTGCGCGTGCTGATCAGCGTCGAAGCCCTTGCAAAGGGTTTTGATGTGCCGGATGTGGGTTGCGTGGTTGACTGCCGGCCTTTGCGCAAGTCGCTATCGACAGCGATCCAGATGTGGGGCCGGGGCCTCAGATCATCGCCAGACACTGGTAAGAAGGACTGCCTTTTGCTTGACCACAGCGGGAATATTCACCGCTTTGCGGATGATTACACGGACATCTTTTTCAATGGCCTCGATGCCCTTGATATGGGCGAAAAGCTCGACAAGAAGATTCGCCAGGATGATGACGACTACACGCCCACCGGCTGTCCGAAGTGTGGGTACCAGCCATTCGCCAAACGCTGCATGTCCTGCGGGTACGAAAAGCAGGCTCCTGCGCTGGAGGTCGCTCTGCCCGGTGAAATGCAGGAAGTTGTGCTCGGTAAAAGGAAACTCGCCGACGATCATCATCACCTTTGGCAGCAGGTTTGCACCTACGCCAGATCACACAGCAAACCCGACAAGCAGCGCGGTCGCGCGTGGAATCTGTACAAGAGCATCACCGGCAAAACGCCGTCGAACATTTGGCACTTCGACACTACGCCGAACGTCGAAATCACGCGCCACACCAGGAACAAGATCGTCAGCCTGAATATGGCGTACTCGAAAGCGAGGTAGAAATGAGCTTCATCGACTTCGCGCGCGCCCACGGCGTTGACATCGACCCGGCAAAACTCTACGCCGGCGAACGCATCCGGCGATGTGGAACCACAGATAAGCCGAGGTCCACCAATGGCGCCTATTTTTGGGACGGCGGCCGGGGCTGGGTGTTCAACTGGTCCACCGATGCCCGGGTGCAGTGGTTCAACGATCCGAATGCGCAGCCGTGGACAGATGCCGAAAAGGCGTCATGGAAAGCCAAACGCCATGCAGCCAACATCCGCCAGGAAGATGACCACCGACGCGCTGCAATACGCGCTGCGGAACTGATCGACAGCACCAAGCCGGGGTTGCATGACTATCTGGCAAGAAAGGGCTTTCCTGATATGAAAGGACTGGTCGACGCCAGCGGATCTCTGGTCGTTCCCATGCGTCACCTTGAGACCAACTCCATCATGGGAGCGCAACTCATATTTTGGGATGAGCCCGAGCGCAAGTGGATGAAGAAGATGCTGCCAGGCATGAGGGCCAAGGGCGCGGTTTTCAGAATGGGCGATAAAACGGCCACAGAGACGTTTTTGGTCGAAGGCTATGCCACCGGGCTGTCTGTCTTTGCTGGACTGCGCTGCATTGGTTTGCAAGCCTCTGTGCTGATCTGTTTCAGTGCCGGCAATCTTGAGTATGTGGCGCGCCAAGTCCAAGGCCGCGCGTTTGTCTTTGCGGACAATGACATATCAGGTGTTGGGCAAGCTGCTGCTTTGGCCACTGGCTTGCCCTATTGCGTGAGCCCCGCCGAAGGAGAAGATGCCAACGACCTACATACGCGGTCCGGGATTGTGGCCGTGTGCAATCTGCTGATGAATGTCAGGGGCAGCCATGGTTAAGCGCCACCTTCTACCAAAGGACAAACGCGGTCCGCATATCCGTGTCTACTGGGATCTGTACGATTCAAACGCATGGCGTTGCCTGACCGCGACCGACCAGCGTGTCTACATGGCGCTGGCTCGCGCACTGACCAGCACCAGCAATGGCGACCTGTCGCTTCCCCTTAGCCGTGCCAAGCCTGTTGGCGTCCGGTCTCCCGCCACGCTGGCCAAGAGCCTGCGAGCGCTGGTGGCCGTTGGCCTGATCGCTGTCACCCGACATGGTGGCTGCACGCGCGACGGCCAGCGCCTGCCCACGCTCTACCGGCTGACCGAATACGAGACCTATGCGAACCCGAAGAAGTTCATTGAAGCGGTCGGCGCCAGCAACGATTGGAAAGCCATCAACACGTTGGGCAACGGGCGCGAGCGGATCCGCCAGGCCGAAAAGCTGGCCGCTGAAAAGCAAGCCGAAAAATTAAAAACCCAGCTTCAAAATTTGAACGGTACCGCTTCACAAATTGAAGCGGTCGGGGCTTTAACCGCTTCAAATATTGAAGTGTGGACCCCCTCGCCTACTTCAAATATTGAAGCTGGCAAAAAGTCGCAAACGGCCCGCAAAGCCAATAACGACGCGGGTTCCAAAAAAAAGGCCGTCGCTGAACTTTCGGACAAGCCTACTTCAAATATTGAAGTCCTATGCAATGTTGCCATACATACACCGGGTTTGTGTGTGCAGGGGGTGTCTGGTATTCCTGCCGCCCGGACCCGGTTTGGGCAGATGTTGCAGCACGTCCGACCGGTGAACCGGCCCGCCGGGTATCACGCCGCCCGATCTCGTTTTTCAGGAGTCACCCATGGTTAAACGATTCATCGACCCCGACCGCTTGCCCTTGACCTACGAGGCGATCCAGGAAGAGCGCGCATTCGATGCGGCTCAGGCGAAGTCTGGTGGCCAGCTCAAGCGAATTGCATCCGGCTTTGTCATGGCCGGTCCAGGCGTGATTCGCCACTTTTCAGATTCGGTTGATATGCGGGCGCACGTTTTCAATGGAGGCGTCGACCACGACTCTTGCAATCGAACCACGGCCGCTTCGATGACCATCTGGGACACACCAGCACCACCAGCGCCCGAAAAACCCGCCACAGCCCATCCTGACGCGCCCGTGGCCCATCCTTAACCCATCAGAGAGACCAGCATGATGATCGAAACCCAGAATTACAAAATGCTGAACGCCGCACTGGCATTGCTCGACCCAAAGCTGGCGGCGCTCGTGGTCACAGTCATGGAAGACACCTTGCGGGCCGCCATTCTTGACGAAGTGCCAAAACGGGTAGCCGGCGAACTGGCAAAACAGAGCCCACACCTTGGAATCACGGCCGCAAACATCTGGGAAATCTACGGCCTACCCGCATCAAAGCGAGGCCCGGCTATGTTGGATCGTCAACTGATCGAGCACAACTGCGACTTTGGCATGGCGCAGCTCGGCGACAGCGATGAATGGATCCGGGTTTTCGACCCGCAACTGGTGATTCTGGCCATGAATCAGGGGCTGCTGGAGCATTGCAAGAAGTACAAGCCAGGACCCAAGGCCAAGCCCGGCAAAGTGGTGCAGCTTCGCCCGTTGCACTAAGCAGGGTGATGCCGTGACCGCGCAACCCATCATTTGCTCTGGCTTGATAAACAACTCCGTGGACTGGTGCCGAATCCGCGAGCAATGCGCCCGATACGTGCACTGGACCGTTGACCGTCGGTCAGTGTTCAATGCCTGCCTGCCGACCGGCGACCCGCTTAAGTACTTTGTGCCGGTCGGTGTTCCCATGCCAACGGCAAAACCATTACCTCAACAGGACTTGTTCACATGACCACCCGCACATGCGCCAACTGCGCCGCTTTTCACGCTGATTCCGACATCGAAGGCGCCGCGGCAGAATGCTGGAATCTGGTTTCGTTCGTCGAACGCCCGGGCACCGCGGATGCTCAGCGCCACGCCCCGGGTCCGGCAGACCACTGCGGCTGCCATCAGACCGAGCAGGAAGACACTGCCGAGACCCGTCACATCGAGGCCAACCGCGACGCCATCATGGCCGGCATCCGACAGCAGGCTGCAGCACAGCAGCACCAGGACGCCGAGCGCGTCATGCTGCAAGCCGTGGCCAGGATGCGCAAGGGGCCAGCACCCTGCCCTTCACTGAATCCCCCCTGTTTCGAAAGCACCACCATGAACGACAAGCAAATCCTGATAGCTGCGCTGAAATGGCACCGCGCCCACGAAGTCCGGCTCGCCGCCGGCACAGAGTCCAATCGCTTCAAATCCGACGAGAAGAAGCGCACCGGCTTCGGTGGCGCTGACTGGGAGCTATCCCGTCGCGTGACGGCTGCAAAGCGGGTTGAACTGGCCGCGCTGCGAGAACTGGCCAAAGCCTGCGCCAAGGCCCGCGGCGAGCTGCGCCAGGCTGACGATGCGGCCGAGGTCCTGGACGTTGACGTGAAATTGCTTTCGTGCTGACCCACTCAGGTATCCCGACAAAATAGTCGCCATACAATTCCCCCCCCAGGTGTCAGCCGCTACCAGAGAGTTCGCCGCCGGGGTCGCAGTCAAAGGCACCCGAACCGGGATGGTTCCAAGACGGAAAAGCGGAGCGTTCATCTGGTCTTTCGTTTACACTGCAATCGCTCTCAGGAGTGTTTGCGACGCCTTCAAAAGCGTTCCAGCGGCTGGCGATGGAGCGATCCAGAAGCCAGGTAGCGGAAAAACCGCTCGAAGCTGGTGCAATCTGAAATCGCAATGCTGTTTCAGCGGTAGCATTCAGGAAGGCCCCATCCAGGGCCTTTCGCAATTACCGGTATGCGCAATTTCTCGCACACCCCCGACTCGTCAAAATGTACGAGTCCCCGCGATGCTCCAAGCTCAGATTTGGGAGGCGCTGCATCCTGCTGAACAGGTGGCTCACGTTGCGCCACCTGTTGCCAAGCACGGACACGCACAAGCACAGTCGTTCCCCGCAGCGCCAGCCGGCCAGGCGTGACGCCCACTCGCGTTTCAAACGCCAGCAGGAGCGCCATCAAGAACCAGTCGCGCCGTCATCAAACGGAGTTAGGCACGTTGTTAGGTCAGGTCGTGACGACATCCTTTCGTTGGTCAACACCACTGAGGATATTTTCATGCCAGAAACACGCCGCATCATCATGAGTAAGTCGCTTGGCCGCAAGGTCTTTGTCAGGACCACCGGGGGCGACTTCACTTCGGGCACCAAACGGCGCAAGGCTGCCCCGCCATATAGCCAGCCCAGCCGCACACCGATTCAGGTACCGCAGCACTTGGCCGGCGACTACACGAAATCGAACATGTACCGGCTAGCGGTGCACGAAGTAAGCCACGCGCTTGGAAATCTGCTTTTCAGTGGTGGCATTGATGGTGTTTTGCTGACTTCAATTGAAGGCGGAGGTGTCGGCAAGTCATACGGGCTAAACGGCACTGGTGAAGATGGTGCGCGTGTCTGCCTAGCCGGGCTTGCAGGGGAACGCCTAGTCGCTGGTGCCCCCCTGCCCATTGAAGGCTTTAAAGAAGATGTTGAATGTGCCTGGGAACACATGCGCGAAATCGGCACGCTTGAGTCTGAAATCGGCGACAAGCTGGCAGAGATGTACAAGCACCTGCAGGAAACTTTCAGCACGAGCTGGACGGCGGCCCTGCGCGAAAGTGCAATCCAGCTTGTCCGACGTGGTGCGCTATCGGGAGAGGCGCTTTGGGAGATCTTCAGCGACTCACAGAAGAAGGCCGCTGAAATCGGAGGCCAGACATTCGCCAAAGCCTACTCGGGCGTCTCATTCGGTTTTGGCAGCACCGCGCCGCATATCGACACTGTGTTGTTTCCAAGCGGCGTATCGGGGGCCCGTCCATGGAACTGAGGATTATTGATGGTCAGCCTTTTGTTCACACGAAGGCCGCAAAGCGCGACGTGTTTCAAACCCCTCTCCAGGTCATCGCAGACGCCCAGCAGCGCATCACCCAGGCCGGCCAGGTCATCGAGGCATTGCGCCAGTCCGAGCAGATGGTGCAGCGCCGGCTTGATACCGCCACACTGGCCGGCGAATCAACCGAATCCATCCAGGCAGAGATAGCCGCCATCGACAGGGAAATCCGGGACGCAGAGCGTGACGTAACCGAGGCCCACGGTGCCATCAACCAGGTGTATGAGCTGGTCGACACCCACGCCGCCCAAGTCATCCAACAGGCTGACGGTGCCCGGCTTCAAGCCGCTTTGCAACCCTTTGCAACCTTCCTCCAGGAGAACTCTCATGAGTAAAGAACTCGCCGCAGCCCAGCGGATACACGCCGGCGCCCTTGCTACGCACACGACGGCCGAGACCAAAGTGCAGGCCATT
>CAIXNB010000031.1 GCA_903920695.1 uncultured beta proteobacterium | reverse complement strand
CGGCAAAGATCAGGCCCGCTGCGTGGCAAGACGCGCAAGCCGTTGTGATACCACTGTGGCTCATCAGCGAGTTGCTGAACTTGGCGCCGTTGCCCACCGGCGTACTGGTAACGCTCGAACCCGATCCCACGTGGCAAACTTCGCACGCCGTTGTGATCGGCATGTGGGTGGCTGGCGGTCCGACGATGGCGAAATTGATAGTTGGCATCGCAAAGCCCGCCACCACGCTGGCCCCATGGCACTGCGCGCAATTGGCCGTGGTGCTTGGCGCGTTGGCATGGATATTGGCCAAGGTTGGCATGGTCGAATAATTGCCAGTGGTGTGGCAGGCCCCGCACAAAGCCCCAGTCGCCATCGGAATGTGATTCGACGGCAGGGCTTGCGCCGAGAAGTAAGCGGTTCCACTATGGCACTGCGAGCAATCGCCCGCGGCCGGGTGCGCCGGGTCAGCCACGCTGTAGGTTCCTGCCACGGCCGTGGGTCGGCTGTGGAAACCGGTGTACTGGGCAGTTGCGCTAAGGGTCGTCGGTTTGATCGGATAAGCACTCATTCCCATCCAGACCATGCCTGTGTCGTGGCAGGCGTTGCAGCCACCGTTGATCCCGGTGTGGGTCAATGCGCTGACTGGCGGCGACTTCGCAAAGTCGGTCCCCGGCGCCGTCTTGCTGGCGGAAGCAGGGATCAGACCGGTTGGCGTTGTGCCTGAGTGACAGGTTTCACACGGCGTGGTCGACGGTATGTGCGACGAGGGTCCCGACGGCGACGTTGGCGGCATCACCACAATCCGGCTGATGCCGGCAAAACTCAAGCCCGCCGCGTGGCACGACGCGCAGTTGTTCGTGATACCGCTGTGGCTCATCATCGAGTTGCTGAACTTGGCGCCGTCGCCCACCGGCGTACTGGCAACGCTCGAGCCTGGGCCGACGTGGCAGGTCTCACACGCCGTCGTGATCGGCATGTGGGTGGCGGGCGGTCCGACAATTGCGAAGTTGGCTGATGGCATCGCAAAGCCTGCCACCACACTGGCCGCATGACACTGCGCACAATTGGTCGTGGTGCTGGGCGCATTGGCATGGATGCTGGCCAAGGTCGGCATGGTCGCGTAATCGACTGCTGTATGACAGGCAATGCACTGCGCCGCGGCCGCGTACGGGATGTGATTGGCTGGTTTATCCAGACCCGTGAAGACACTGGTACTACTATGGCAGCGCGAACATTCTCCCGTGCTGGGGTGCCCCGGATCGGCCACGCTGTAAGTGCTTGCCGCTGCCTTGGGTCGGGTTTGGAAACCCTTGTATTGCCCGCCAGCAACCAGGGTTGACGGACTAATCGGATATTTGTCCATACCCATCCAGACGTAATTGGTCTCATGGCAACCCGAACAGCTCACTGTGGTCCCGCTGTGAATCTTATCCGGCGCCGGTACCGGCGTTGCAAATGCGGTGCCGGGTGCTGTCAGGCTGGCGGAAGCCGCGACCAGTCCCTTTGGTTCCGATCCGGCATGACAGTTCTCGCAGCTCGTCGACGATGGAATGTGCGACGAGGCACCCGGTGCAGCCGAGGGCGGCATCACCACGATCCTGCTAACCCCGGCAAAGCTCGCGCCCGTGATGGTGGGACCGTGACACGCCACGCAGTTGTTGGTGATGCCGATGTGGCTCATCAGCGAGTTGCTGAACTTGGCACCGTTGCCCACGGGCAAACTACTTACGCTTGAGCCTGGACCGACGTGGCAGACTTCGCACGCGGTCGTGATCGGCATGTGGTTGGCCGGCGGTCCGACAATCGTGAAGTTGGCTGTTGGAATCGCGAAGCCCGCCACCACGCTTGCCGCATGACACTGAGCGCAATTGCTCGTAGTGCTGGGTGCATTGGCATGAATACTGGCCAGTGTCGGCATGGTCGTGTAATCGTTCCCGACGTGGCACGCCAGGCAAGATGTCCCGGCTGCAGTCGGAATGTGGTTGGCGGGCATCGGTTGCCCCCAGAAGTAGCTCACCCCGCTATGGCACTGTGAACAATCACCCGTGTTCGGGTGCGCGGCGTCCGCCACGCTAGTGCTCGTCGCCACTGCCGTAGGCCGGCTGTGGAAACCCTTATACTGGGCTTTTTCCACGTAAGTGCTGGGCTGTATGTTGTAGGCTGCAACCGCAGAAATCCCCATCCACGTGTAACTGGTCTCGTGGCAACTGTTGCAGCCACCGGTAACGCCTTGGTGAATCTGGGCACTGGTCGGCGCCGGCAAGGCAAAACCGCTACCCGGCGCCATGCGAACGGCATTCGCTTCCACCAAAGTCGCCGGCATCGTCGCCGAATGACAGTTCTCGCAGACGGTGGACGTCGGCATGTGGGAGCTCGGCCCGGCGGGCGACGTTGGCGGCATGACAACAATGCTGCTGATGCCGGCAAACGTGCCGCCTGTTATGGACGGACCGTGGCAATCAGCACAGCCGCTGCTCATGCCGGTATGGTCCATCTTGCCACCCGCAAAACTCGTGAAACCGGTGAGTGTTGATTGGATGTGGCAGTTGGCACACTGAGCACCAGTACGTGGAATATGGTTGGCCGGCATACCCTTGGCCTTTTGACCATCATGGCAGCTTGCGCAGGTGCTGGTGTCGCCACCCAGCGTGTCATGGGGAAAGTTGCGCACCGGCATGAACGCGAGCGTTGAGTGGCATACATCGCACGACAAGGTGGTCGGGATATGGGCCGCCGACTTTGCAACGGCCCGCGTACCATCGTGGCAAGTCCAGCAAGCACCGGGCACTACGGTCGAATGGTTGAATATGACTGCACCAAATGCACTGCTGTTGTGACAATTGTCGCAACCGACTCCGGGTTGAACTTGAATATGCCTGTAAGGCATGGCGGTAGCACCGCGCTGATTGTTCAGCACATGGCAACCAGCGCAATCCTTGGGTGTGCCTTTGAATATTCCCTTGATATGACAGGACTCACAACGCACTTGTTCATGTGATCCCCGCAGCAGGAAGGCGGTGGCGGCATGGTCAAAGCCGGCGCTCGTTTGGGCACCGGCCTGGGCTCTGGCAGCCGGCATGCTCAGCAGCAAAAACAGGAACATCAACGTCAACGTCAACATCAGTGCCAGCGTACACATCTTGCTGTACACCGAATTCAGCTTGGTAGGATTCATCATGATGGCGACCTTGGGTTGGGCTGAGACAAGCGAACAGAAATCCCCTCTTGCAACCCGGGCGGCGAAAAACTGACACGACCACCCGGATTAACGGCTTTCTGCTTGAGAGTCTTGAACGACGACGTGACGTGACACAGTTGACAACGATGGCCAAACCCGGCCTGGTGAACGTCATCCTTGACGTGACAGCTGTAGCAATCCGACGAGGTCGCAAAAACCTGGCTTTCCGTCGCCCTGATGTGACAGAGGCCGCATGCTGTCGTCTTGTGTTTGCCATCCAGGACAAATTTGGTACGGTTATCGTGATCGAACTTCCAGTCTTTCCAGTCACGGGCGTTGTGGCACTGCCCGCAGTCCGGACCAAGACCCTTCTTGTGCTTGTCATCCTTCGCATGGCAAGCCACGCAAGTGGTCTTGGCATCCTTGAATCGCGGGCTCGTGTGGCACTTGGCGCAGGCAAGCGGACCATGCTTGCCCAACAGCGGGAAACGGGTCAGTCCATGATCGAATTGCGGCACCTTCCAGTCCCGATCCGTGTGGCACTTCTCGCATTGTTTGCCTTCCTGGCCTTCGTGCTTGTCGTCTTTCTGATGACAATTGAAGCACTCCTTCGGCGTTTTTCTGAAACTGCTCAATTCCTTGTGGCAGGCGTCGCATTTGACGGTCGCCTTGGCATGGGCGTTGCGCAGAACGAACTTGGTTTTGTCGTGACTAAACCGTGCCTGCGTGTCTTTCCATTCTTTTTCGCTGTGACATTCAGCGCACTTCTCACCCAGATTGCCCTTGTGCTTGTCGTCCTTCTGATGGCAGACAAAACAATCCTTGGGCGCTTCCTTGAACATGGCGCTCTTGTGGCATTCCTTGCACTCGGTCTTGACGTGTTTTCCCAGCAAGGGGAACTTGGAAGTGGCGTGATCAAATTTTGGTGACTCTTTCCAGTTCTTTTCGGTGTGGCAACTCGCGCAATCCTTGCCCAGGGATTCCTTGTGCTTGTCATCCTTCTTGTGACAGGCATAACACTCCCGGCTTAGTTTGACGGGAAGGTAGAGCTTGCCAGTGTGGCATTCAACACACTTGATAGTGATGTGCTTGCCGTGCAATGCATACTTGGTGTCGGTATCATGGTTAAAGTGGAGCGTTTTCCAGAGTTTGCTGCCATGGCAGGTATCACACTTCTCACCAAACTGCCCCTTGTGCCCTTTTTGCTCATCAATCTTTTGATGGCACCCAAAACAAGTGCGAGGTGTTTCGCGGTAGTTGGTGTTCTTGTGGCACTCGGCACATTTCACCTCCACATGCTTTCCAGTCAGTGGGAAGCGCGCTGTATCGTGGTCAAACTTGGCCTCCTTCCAACTACTTTCCTTGTGGCAATTCTCACACTTGACGCCCAATTCGCCCTTGTGGACGTCATCCTTCTTGTGACAGGCGATGCACTGGTGCGCAGCTGTGCGGTACTTCTTTGCGGCCACGTGACATTTGACACAGTCCGCTTTCTGGTGTTTGCCCAGCAAGGGGTAATTGGTGTGCGTGTGATCGAACTGCTGTTGATCCAGTACCACTATCTTGGCGTCGCGCCCCTTATGCTCGGTATGACATTCGCGGCAGTCCTGCGGCTTATTCTTGCCGTGAAACCCCGTCTTGTTGCGCACGTCGGCTCCGACTTCCTTGTGACAGTCCATGCACAAACCGTTCTGCGCCTGCCGATCAAACTTGACATGGCACTGCTTGCAGTCACCTTCCCACTTCACATGGCCTTGGATCAACTTTCCCGGCGCAACGATCGATTCGATGCCCTGCGACCACGCGCTTGCGCTACCCGCCAGTATGCCCAGGGCCAGGATCAAACGCGAACGCCATATCCAAAACAGGCAACCAGTGAAGGAGGATAGCCACGGCGTCAAGGGGTTCCCCATATCTCAATAGGCGTGCACGGCAATTACATGCACGATGGCACTGACCAGCAGCATGTAAACAAACGGAATGTGGGCCACATGCCATAAAGAAAAGAAACGTTCGTAGGCGGTATATTGCGCAACCCGGGTGACGGCATGCAGATACTGCCAAACCAGTTGCTTGGACTTGTACTCCCGGTCGACCAGATCGCGCGGCCTCCATTGCTCCCGTTGCGCCAGCTCACGCAATGTGCGCCGCAAATCCAAAGAACAGAGGTAGTAGGTCAGCCACTGCTGCAACGGTAGCCAAAAGACCTGCCGGGTGTAGTTGAACCAGCCATGGAGCGCTTTGAGTTCACGTTGCTCAAAGGCAATAAGTCGCGTCTCCACCGCAGGCGCAAACGCCAAGCGCGAACGGGCATCGTCTTCTTCGAGCCCGGCGCGTACCTGAAGCTCATGCAAACCTACCTTCTCACCGTGCAGGCCGCGATTGACCCGGGCATAAATGAAGCGCCCAATCACGCCGCTAATCGCCACCACCAACATGCTGTAGAACGCCACTGCAGCATTCAGGGAGCGAAGCACGAAGGTCGAGTGCACCAAGATAAGAAATGGCCCACCGACACCCAGAACCATGTGCGCCAGCAGCCACCACTTGACTCGCCCCCAATTTCTGGTGAAGCGAAAATGCTTGCGCAAAGGGTAGCTCAACAGCAACAACATCATGACGCCGCCGGCCACACCGATGCTGTATCCAATGCTGTCGCCAGCTTTGAACAAATCCATCCTGCTAATCTGCCATGCGACCAACACCAGCGCGACGATTACCAGGTAAACCAGTACGTCAAGCGACAGTGAAGCACTCAGACCGCGATCACCATCGGCGCCAGTCATGTCGTTTGTATGCGGGAACGCCGAGTCGCCAAAATCGAAATTTCGATGGTCACCGGACTGCGCCGACATGGCGAACATATCTTGTTTCACGGCTGTCTTATCCGAAGAAGACATAGTGGGCTGGGGCGAATGCATATCGCATATTTCCTTTTAACTCCACTTGATGCTAGCGAGAGAATCTTAAGCATTACTTAATGAAGCGGTAACACTTGGTAAGGTCTCGCCGCGAATGAATGCGGAGTCGAGCCGGCCGCGGAAAACGACGCCACATTCAATAGTTTCTCTCCCAATATTCGGAAATCAGTCGATGGGCTGCGTCGCCACTGCTGACATCAATGCGCCCTATATCGCGGCCTTATTGACCTGCGCCGTACCCAATCCATAGCAATTTGATTATTCCGTTTCATATCGCTGGGTGTCTATCCCCCGATCGGGGGATATGGAAGGTGTTGACGACTCAGGTTACCCCGAAATCGTTATGAATTTGCATCCTAATCTGGGCTTGGAAAATGAACTGCTTCAATTCTTTACCGACTGCCGGATGAATACGAATGCCTCACCTCACTATCCCGCTGTCTGCGCCAGTTCAAAGCATGTGTCGGCCATCAACGCAGCGCACCGGCGCGGACCAATCAGTGCCCGTGCGCTAAACCACTAACCGCAGTCACCAGCGCAATGCCTGTCGCCAACCAGGCGATCTGTGCGGCCGTTTCGCGCGCCGTGAGGTGCTTCTGCAACTGGGGAATCAAATCAGCCAGCGCAACATAGATAAAGCTACTGCTTGCCACCACCAAAAAGTAGGGCAGATAAGCCTGCAAGCGCTCGACCAGCCAGTAGCCCAGCAGCCCCCCCAGCGCCGTCACCGCCCCAGCCAGCGAAACCTTGACCAGCGCAGTACGCCGGTCGGCCGCACCGCTGCGCAACACAGAGAGGTCACCCATGTGATGCGGCACTTCGTGCGCCAGCACGGCCACCGCTGCAACCCCCCCCAAGCGCAGGTCTGCCATGAACGCCGAAGCAATCAACACCCCGTCACCAAAGCAATGCACGCTATCGCCGACCAATACCGCCCAGATGCCGGTCGTCGGGGCATGCTTATGGTGCTCATGATCTCCATGCTGCTCCACAGCGGCATCATGCTCGTGGCTATGCTCATGTCCGTGGTGCCAGAGTTCAGCCTTGTCGAGCAGAAAGAAGAACATCAACCCCGCCAGCAACACCAGGAACAGGCTATGCGCGTCGACCGAAGTCTCGAAGGCTTCCGGTAAGAGATGCATGAAAGCCGTCGCCAGCAGAGCCCCGGCCGCCAGACTCAGCATGTGCTGCGTGTAGCGGGCCAGTACACCGAAGCTCAAGAACGCCGCCAGCCAGACGCTGCCCACGCCGGCAGTCAGTGTGCCCACAAGGATGGCCAGCAAAATCATAAATTCATGCGCTTGTTTCCCGGGCAATCAAACCCGGTCATGTTGAAAATTGATCCAATCACCGCGAACGGCACAGGCCCAGGCCCAGGGTACACGACAAACTGTGATGCTGCAGCAGCCAGCAACCCGGTCAGCAGCGCCGCCGTCATTCTATAGAATGTGTCGGGCATGCGGCCCGCGCAAAAGCGCATCGCGCAAGGTCATCGGCATTCACGGACAATCGGGTCATGGGCATTGGCAACTACATCAAGGAAATCGGGCGCGGCAAAGACGGCGCTCGCTCGCTGACGCGCGAGCAAGCGACTGATCTGTTCGCGCAGGTACTCGACGGCAGCGTGACGGATCTCGAAATCGGCGCTTTTTGCCTGGCGATGCGCATCAAAAGTGAGACCGAGCAGGAACTGGCCGGGTTTCTGGACGCCATCGACAGCCGCCTGTGCAAAGTTCCGACCGAAGATCGCCCGGCTGTCGCACTGCCAAGTTACAACGGCGCGCGCAAACTTCCAGTATTGACGCCACTGCTGGCTCTGCTGCTGGCACGCCATGGCCTGTGCGTGGTACTGCACGGGATGCCAACTGAATCGACCCGCGTTGGTGCACAAGAGGTGCTGCTGGCCCTGGGTATTCCTGCGCAGACGGCTATTGTCCCAATTGCCAGCGGCACGCTTCAGTTTGTCCCGACTGACCTGCTTTGCCCGGGGCTGGCGCGATTACTGGACGTGCGTCGCGTCGTGGGCCTGCGCAACCCGGCCCACAGCCTTGTCAAACTCATGAACCCCTGCAATGGCCCGACCGTATTGGTGAGCAGCTATACCCATCCGGAATATGCTGCTTCGATGAGTGCCACCTTCAGTCTGCTGGGAAGCAACGCCCTGCTCTTGCGTGGCACCGAAGGCGAGCCGGTGGCGGACCCGCGCCGCATGCCAGCTATGGACGCCTTCATCAACGGCAGAATGTCGCGCGTGCAGGAGCAGCAAGACGGCACGCTGGCCAAGGTGCCAGGTCTGCCAGCACCGGATGCTCAGAGCACAGCCGCCTGGATCAAGGCGGTGCTGGCAGATCAGGAACCCATTCCCGCACCCATTGCACGGCAGGTGGCACATATCGTGCAACTGTCGAACCAGATCAAAACCAGCACATGAGCACCCCGATACCTCTTTTCGCCGGCCAGAACCCAAGTCCACCGTCCATGTCAGGCAGTTGCACCCTGGTCGGCGCCGGTCCAGGCGACCCTGAATTGCTGACCCTCAAAGCCCTCAAGGCAATTCAGTCTGCCACGGTCTTGCTGGTCGATGAACTCGTGAACCCGGCCATCGTGGCCTTTGCGGCACCGAAGGCACGCATCGTGCACGTCGGCAAGCGTGGCGGCTGCAAGTCAACACCGCAAGCCTTCATCGAGAAACTCACGATCATGGCCGTGCGCGAGGGCGAAACCGTAGTGCGACTCAAAGGCGGCGATCCCTTTGTCTTCGGGCGCGGTGGCGAAGAGGTGGCGAACCTGCAGGCTGCAGGTATTCACGTAACGGTGGTCAATGGCATTACCGCAGGGCTGGCGGCCGCGACTTCGCTCGGTGTTCCCCTAACGCATCGGGACCATGCGCATGGCGTCGTGTTTGTCACCGGACATGCCGGTCACGGAGCTAAGGGGACCGACTGGAAAGCACTTGCCGCCACCGCCCACAGCGCCAAACTCACGCTTGTCATTTACATGGGTGTCAGCAAAGTCGCGCAGATTCAGGACGGCTTGCTCACCGGCCTGCCCGGTGATACGCCGGTGGCTGTGATCCAGAATGCCAGCCTGCCGCAACAGCGTCACGCCCTGTGCACCCTGGGTGAACTGCAGTGGACCATGGCGCGCGAGCAACTTGGCAGCCCGAGTGTGATCGTGGTCGGTGATGTGCTGCAGGGTATTGCAGCCGCGCAACTGCCAACAAGCCTTGCCAGCTCAGCCACTCGGGCTGGTTGAGCCCTGCCCAAGGCCATGCAAGCGTTTGATGTCGTGATCATGGGTGCTGGCGCTGCCGGGCTGTTCTGCGCCGGTGTCGCCGGACAGGCAGGCCTGACAGTGATGGTGATCGACCACAGTGACAAAGTAGCAGAAAAAATTCGTATCTCGGGTGGTGGCCGCTGCAACTTCACCAACCGCGATACCACCTCGGACAATTTTTTGAGCGAGAACCCGAACTTTTGCCGCTCTGCCCTGTCGCGCTACACGCCGCGCCATTTCACCGAGCTGCTGCAACGTCACGGCGTACCCTTCCACGAAAAACACAAGGGCCAGCTTTTTTGCGACCGCTCGGCGCAAGACATCATCGAGGTGCTACTGGCCGAATGCGCCAGCGGGGGCGTCACGCACTGGCAAGCGTGCCACGTCAATGATGTCAAGTTCTTGCCTGGCGACCCGCTCGACACCGGCACTAGCCGCTATGAAATCGCGACTGATCGCGGCCTGCTTCAATCGCGTGCGCTGGTCATCGCCACGGGTGGTCTGTCAATCCCCAAGATCGGTGCCACCGATTTCGGCTATCGCATCGCGCGCCAATTTGGACTGCGCCTGGTCACGCCCCGACCCGCCCTGGTGCCCCTGACTTTCGACAGCGCAGCCTGGACCCCGCACACGCAACTAGCCGGGCTGTCGCTGCCGGTCAGGATAGAGACCGGTAGCCGCAAGAACAGAATCAGCTTCCGGGAAGACCTGCTGTTCACGCACCGCGGTTTGAGCGGCCCGGCCGTTTTGCAAATTTCGAGCTATTGGCAGGCCGGCACGCCGATCCGAATCAATCTGACTCCCGACAGCGACGTGCTGCCGTCGCTCATCAGTGCCAAAGCCAGTTCGCGCAAGCTGATCGCCAACGAACTGGCGACACAATTGCCGGCCCGCCTGGCCGATACCTGGGTCCAGCAGGGCACCAGCGTCGGCCACAACTGGCAACGCCCGATCAACGAAGCAACCGATAAAGCACTGGCAGCACTGGCACAGCGCCTGTCAAACTGGGAACTGACCCCGACCGGCACCGAGGGCTATCAAAAGGCTGAGGTCACTGCGGGTGGCGTCGATACCCGGGATCTGTCCTCGCAAACCATGGAATCGAAGCAGCCGGGCTTGTATTTCATTGGTGAAGTGGTGGACGTAACCGGCTGGCTGGGAGGCTACAACTTTCAGTGGGCTTGGGCCAGTGCCCAGGCCTGCGCCCTGGGCCTGGCGGGCCGACTCGACCCGGTGAAAACGGTCGGCGCTGAAATTGCCCCGTAACAAGGCTATAATTTACGACTTTGCTGGCAAACCCTCGCTGCCGGATCCAATTTTTAGCGGGGAACTTCGCAGAAAGTTCGCCAAAGGCCTGATCTTCCTTTGACCGAAATCTGCATATTCTGGACAACTTTACGTAAATGACAACCATCCGTGTAAAAGAGAACGAACCTTTTGACGTCGCGCTGCGCCGCTTTAAACGCACCATTGAAAAATTGGGCTTGTTGACTGACTTGCGTGCACGCGAGTTCTACGAAAAGCCCACCGCTGAGCGCAAGCGCAAGAAGGCTGCCGCAGTCAAGCGCAACTACAAGCGCATTCGCGCCATGCAGTTGCCCAAGAAGATGTACTAAAGCCGATAACTGCGGAGCAGAACAGCGTTCTGTCCGCTATCGGTCGCGGCTTTCAAGGCCACAGAAACAGCTCGCCGGAGACCTTCAGGCGGGCTTTTTTTATTTCGGAACCGATTTCACAAGGACCCCTCCAATGTCACTCAAAGACCAGATCACCGAAGACATGAAAACCGCGATGCGCGCCAAGGACAGCGCGCGTCTGGGCACGATCCGTCTGCTGCTGGCGGCGGTCAAACAAAAAGAAGTCGATGAGCGCGTGGTCGTGGACGACATCGCCATGGTTGCCATCGTCGACAAACTAATCAAGCAGCGCAAGGATTCGATCACCGCCTTCACCCAGGCCAATCGCATGGACCTGGCGGACAAGGAAACGGCCGAAGTAAAGGTATTGGAAGCCTACCTGCCGCAGCGTCTGAGTGCCGAGGAAGTCGGCACGGCCGTGCGCGCCATAGTGGCCGAGCTCACCGCTGAACTGGGCCGCGCTGCCGGCCCCGGCGACATGGGCAAGGTGATGGGCGTGGTCAAAACGCGCCTGGCCGGCAAGGCCGACATGGGTCAGGTATCCGCCGCCGTCAAGGCCGCCTTGACACCTCAGGCCTGACCTGCCAGCACACGAAACAAAGGCCAATTTTCCGACGGGCCGCCCCTAGGAAACGAAGTTCGGCGAGAGCCAAAATTAGCCCCCTCAGGGGGCAGCGAACTACGCGAAGCGAGAAGCATGGGGGTCTACTAACTTCCAGCAACCTTCATCCGGTTCAAAAGGATCGAACCGACAGTCTTGGCACCATAGTTGTAGGTGTCGGCCCCGATCGCCACAATGCCCTTGAGCATGGCCTTCATGTTGTCGGCGATGGTGATCTCCTGCACCGGGTAGGCAATGCGGCCCTTTTCGACCCAGAAGCCGCTGGCACCGCGCGAATAGTCGCCGGTAACGTAATTGACGCCGCTGCCCATCAGTTCGGTTACGAACAAACCGGTGCCAAGTTTTTTCAGCATGGCGTCCAGGTCATCGCCAGCGCGCGTCAGGCGTGAACTCAGAATCAGGTTGTGCGAGCCACCCGCGTTGCCAGTGGTCTTCATGCCCAGTTTGCGCGCCGAATAGCTGCCCAGGAAATAGCCCTGGACGCGACCAGCGTCAACCACCTGGCGCGCATGCACCCGAACACCCTCGTCGTCAAACGGCGAACTGCCCTTGCCGCGCTTCAAAAACGGGTCTTCGACCAGATCAATGTGCTTGGGCAGCACCTGCTTGCCCAGCGAGTCAAGCAGGAATGAACTCTTGCGGTACAGGGCGCCACCGCTAATGGCCTGCACAAAGCTACCGAGCAATCCAGCGGCCAGCGGCGACTCGAACAGAACCGGGCACTCCGTGGTGGCAATTTTTCGCGCTTTCAGACGGCTCAAGGCACGTTCTGCGGCGTAGCGTCCGACCGCCTCGGGCGAAGCCAGTTCAGCGGCATCACGCATCGAACTGTACCAGGCGTCGCGTTGCATGCCACTACCCTTGCCGGCGATCGGCGAAACCGACAGCGAATGCCTTGAACTGGCATAGCCACCACGGAAACCATGGGTGTGGGCGCTGAAAAAATGCGACTGCTGGGCCGACACACTGGCGCCTTCGCTGTTGCTGATGCGCGCACTGGTTTGCAGTGCCGCCGCCTCGCAGCGCATCGCCAGTTGCGCCGCCTGCTCGCTGTTGATAGACCAGGGGTGAAAAAGATCAAGATCGGTGCGCTGCTCGGTCGGCGCAGCGACATCCTCGCTATCGGGCAAGCCAGCCATCGGGTCTTCGGCCGTGAAACGCGCGATGTCATAAGCGGCGCGCACGGTTTGCTCGATCGCGCCAGCCGAGAAGTCCGACGTGCTGGCATTGCCGCGGCGGTGCCCCATGTACACGGTCACACCCAGGGACTTATCGCGATTTCGCTCCACATTTTCCAGCTCACCCTTGCGCACCGAAACACTCAGGCCGCAGCCTTCGGACGCTTCCGCTCCGGCGTCGCTGGCGCCGAGCTTTCGGGCATGCGCGAGCGCACTGTCCACCAGTTCTTCAAAAAAAGGCCGGCTGTAGGCAAAGCCACTGTCGGCGCGCTGCGCCACAGAAGTGGCGCTCTGGGTCGTGTTCGGTTTCTTCATATCGGAGGCTATGATACTTGGCTATGTCACGCAAACTCAAAAAAGGCTATTTTGTCCGCGGTGAATTCGTTGCCGAAGGCAGCGAACGCGATCTCGAGCTCAAGCGCGAGCTCAAAGGAACCGACGAACAAAGCCGCACCGACCTTAAACGCGAAAGCACCGAATTGCAGAAGCTCGGTGAGGATTTGCTGACGCTGCGCGTCGACCTAATCGAACGCTTGGACGTGTCCGAAAAGCTGAAGGATGCCGTGGCCGAGGCCAAGCGCATCACCAACTTTGAAGGCAAGCGCCGCCAGATGCAGTACATCGGCAAGCTGATGCGCCGGGTTGATCCGGCCGTGTTGGAGACCATGCGCGCGGCAATGGTCGAGCAAAACAGCGGCTCGGCACACGACAACCTGGTCCTGCACCTGGCAGAAACCTGGCGTGATCGCCTGCTGGCCTCGGAAGATGCGTTTGGCAAATGGATCGCTCGCTGCCCGCAAACCGATTCGCAGCAACTGCGTGCCCTGATTCGCCAAGCGCGCAAGGACGCCGTGCCCGAGAAACCCGGTGCCGCAGTGCGCCATGGCCGCGCCTACCGCGATATTTTTCAACTGGTGCGCGAGCACCTGACGAACGAAACCGAAACGGGAACAGCCCCATGAGCGGCGCCGGCTCGACCCTGGACCCAGTGCGCATCGGCATCGTCTCGATCAGCGACCGCGCCGCCACCGGCGTCTATGTCGACAAGGGCTTGCCCGCCCTGCAGGACTGGCTCGGCCGCGCCCTGAAAAACCCGCTGCAGTTCGAGCCGCGCCTGATTGCCGACGAACAGACGCGCATCAGCGCCACCCTGATCGAACTGGTCGATGCCGGTTGCGCACTGGTTCTGACCACCGGCGGCACCGGCCCGGCGCTGCGCGACGTGACGCCCGAAGCCACGCTGGCCGTGGCGCACAAGGAGATGCCGGGGTTTGGCGAACAGATGCGCCAGATCAGCCTGAAATTTGTGCCAACCGCCATCCTGTCCAGGCAAGTGGCCGTGATCCGCGACCAGACGCTGATCATCAACCTGCCCGGGCAGCCGAAGTCGATTCAGGAAACGCTCGAAGGTCTGCGTGACAACAGTGGTGCGTCAGTGATGGCTGGCATCTTTGCCGCCGTGCCCTACTGCATCGACCTGATCGGCGGACCGTATCTGGAAACGCACGACGAAGTCTGCAAAGCGTTCCGTCCCAAATCCGCGATAAGACCAACGCTATAAGCGCTATTGCGGACTTGATCCGCAATCCACGTACGTTGGGCAATGGATCCCGGATCGGCGTCCGGGATGACAAATCCGACCTATTTCCCCACCAACCGATTGAGCTTTTCGGCCTCGAAGTGCTCACTGCGCGCCGCGTCACCGGGCACGCAACTGGCATCGGTACGGTTGGCCTGCAAGGCTTCGATGGCGCCCCACAGCATGGCAATCTGGTGCTCCTGGGAGGCGGCGCTGTCGATCAAGCCGCGCATGGCCTGGCTCAGCGGGTCATCGTTCTGCGTCACACCGTAGGCGGAAAACCCCATCTTGGAAGCGGCTTCCTCGCGCCGCACATCGAGTTCAGCCTGGATGATGCGCGCCGGGTTGCCGACCGCCGTGGCGCCAGCCGGAACCGGCTTGGTGACGACAGCGTTGGAGCCGATCTTGGCGTCCTCGCCCACCGTAAAACCGCCCAGCACCTGCGCTCCCGCACCGACGACCACGTTGCGCCCCAGCGTCGGGTGGCGCTTGGCACCCTTGTACAAAGCGGTGCCACCCAGCGTTACACCCTGGTAGATGGTGCAGCCGTCGCCGATTTCAGCGGTCTCGCCAACCACCACACCCATCGCATGATCAAAGAAAACACGCTCACCAATGCGGGCGCCTGGGTGGATCTCGATCCCGGTCAGGAAACGCGCGATGTGGGAAATGAATCGCCCCAACCACTTGAAGCCATGCTCCCAACACCAGTGCGCCGGCCGGTACAGCAGCAAGGCATGCAGACCCGGATAGCAAGTCAGCACCTCCCAGCGGCTGCGCGCCGCCGGGTCACGTTCAAAAATGCACTGGATGTCGGAACGGAGTCTGGAAAACATCATGCAAGTCTAGCCTCATGCAAACACTAGGGAAACGCGGATCAAATCAACTTTGATCCGCATGATGACGTGGCGCACACTTTTTTGTTCGCGTTACGCCGAATTTCGCGATCTCTTTCG
>CAIXNB010000030.1 GCA_903920695.1 uncultured beta proteobacterium | reverse complement strand
CTGCATCAATTGCAGGGAGCTTTGCAACAACGTACCATTTGAGGACCCCATGACGATCAAGCTTTGCGGCTTTTCAGCCAGTAACTACTACAACAAACTCAAACTTCAATTGCTGGAAAAAGGTGTTGCTTTCGAGGAGGAACTGGTCTGGGTCGGCACCTCGGAAGGTCAACTCATTGATCGATCACCGCTAGGAAAAGTTCCATTTCTGGATACGCCGCAGGGATCAATCTCTGAGTCCATGGCTTGTGCTGAGTACATCGAAGCGGTCTATCCGGAGAATCGCTTGCTGCCGCAGGATGCTTATGCGGCAGCCAAGGTACGCGAGTTGATTCTGTACAGCGAATTGCACCTCGAGTTGGTGGCACGACAACTTTATCCTGAGGCATTTTTTGGTGGCAAGGTAAGCGATGAGGTCAAGGATAGAACGCAGAAGTTGCTGATCAAAGGTGTAGCTGGTTTTGCCAGGCTTGCCAGGTTTTCACCGTTTGTTGCAGGAGCCGAATTTACGCTGGCCGATTGCGCAGCAATCGTTCATCTGCCATTGGTGTCGAGTGCCTGCAAATTGATCTACGGGGAGGATTTGCTGGCGGCGTTGCCGGTCAAGGATTACATCCGGTCGATGGGCGAGCGATCGAGCGTCAAGACCGTCACTTCGGACCGCAAGGCCAACACCGAACTGATGCTGGCGGCGCGTGCCGCAAAAAAATAGCTGGCAACAGTCGTCAGCGGCGGACCTGCAAGGCGCCTGGGTTGACGATGTTGGTTGGCGTGCCCTTGATAAAGTTGATCACGTTGTCGAAGGCAGCACCAAAGTACATTTCATAACTGTCAAGTTCGACATAGCCGATGTGCGGCGTGCAAATGCAGTTTTCGATGCGCAGCAATGCCTGACCCTGCAAGATTGGCTCCGTTTCAAAGACATCGACCGCGGCCATGCCGGGCCGGCCCCGGTTGAGTGCGCTGATCAAGGCTTCGGGTTCAATCAACTCAGCACGTGATGTGTTGACCAGCAGGGCAGTTGGCTTCATGCGTGCCAGATCGTCCAGATGCACAATGCCACGCGTTTCATCGAGCAGACGAAGATGCAGCGTGAGTACATCGCATTGCGCAAAAAACTCATTCTGACTGTTGGCTGCGGCAAATCCATCCAACATGGCGCGCTCGCGTGAGGCTTGGCGGCCCCAAATCAGGACTTTCATGCCGAAGGCCTTGCCGTAGCCCGCAATCAGTTGCCCGATTTTCCCGTAGCCCCAGATACCGAGCGTGCGTCCCTTGAGGACTGTTCCCAGTCCAAAGTTCGCGGGCATGGAGCCTGCTTTGAAGCCGGATTGTTGCCACGCGCCGTGCTTGAGGTTGCCGATGTACTGTGGCAGGCGACGCGAGGCGGCCATGATGAGAGCCCAAGTCAATTCTGCCGGCGCTACCGGTGAGCCGGTTCCTTCGGCCACAGCGATGCCGTGCTCGGTGCAGGCGCTGACATCAATGTGTGAGCCGATACGGCCGGTTTGAACCACTAGCTTGAGCTTGGGCAACTTCTCGATGAGTTGGCGCGGCATATGGGTGCGCTCGCGGTTGAGCACTATCACGTCAGCGTCTTTCAGGCGCACCGACAATTGACCGAGGCCCTTGACCGTGTTGGTGTAGACCTTGGCCTGGTAGGGGTCCAACCTCGCGGCGCATTCGAGCTTGCGAACCGCATCCTGGTAATCGTCAAGAATCACAATATTCATACCGTGCGATTGTGCCTCGGCATCGAGCCGTTCCGCACGGCTACCCGAATGAATACTGCTCAGTGGAGGGTTGTTTCTCGCGCCGCCAGTCGATCAAGTTCTGCGCAGACGTCGGCCATGCGACCCGAAATTCGCAGACGACCGACTTGCGCCGGAGTCTGGCCGGCCTCCAGTATGCGAACGATTCGTAGCGGTTTTCCGCCCGACTGATTTACCAAATCATGCCGCCTATTCCCTGTTGAACAGGCGGCGTTCGTCCTGGCGGGCGAAGCGCCCAGGGCGCCATGCCAGACCTTGCCAGAGGGACTGCAATCTCTCGCTGCGTTTGGCACGAGCCAGCGCCAGAGGCCTTGCAGCGGTATCAGAACGGCGGAAACAGCAATTAGCGCAGTGCTCATGGGGAATCTTTCAGTTAGACGCTGTGTTGGTGCCTACATCAGCATGGTGTTGCGAATCAAACCTACAGCCAGCCCTTCAATTTCGAAAGGCTCGCCAGGCTCCACCAAGATGGTCTGGTAGTCCGGGTTTTCAGGGTGCAGTTCGATTACGTTCTTGTTACGTCGAAAACGTTTGACGGTCACTTCATCGCCCAGGCGCGCTACCACAATCTGGCCATTCTTGGCATCTTTGGTTGACTGCACGGCCAGTAGGTCGCCATCCATGATGCCTGCGTCGCGCATCGACATGCCGCGCACCTTGAGCAGATAGTCGGGTTTACGCTGGAACAGGCTGCTTTCGAGGTAGTAGGTCTGGTCAATGTGCTCTTGCGCGAGAATAGGGGAGCCGGCTGCCACCCGGCCGATCAGAGGTAAGGCCAACTGGGCCAGACTGGGCAACTGAAATGAGTACTGCTTGTTGCGTGATTCGTTGATCGAACGCAGGGCTTCGCTTTTGAGGCGAATGCCGCGTGATGTGCCGCTGACCAGTTCGATCACGCCCTTGCGCGCCAGTGCCTGCAAGTGTTCTTCAGCGGCGTTGGCCGATTTGAAGCCCAATTCTGTGGCAATTTCGGCCCGGGTCGGCGGTGCGCCGGTACGCGCGATGGCGCTTTGAATCAGGTCCAGAATCTGTTGCTGGCGGGCTGTCAGTTTGGGGCTTTCAAGCATAGTGACTCCTTGGGGATGGGTGGGTCTTGCTGTCGGTCTGTACACACTGTTTCGATATCCAGTAACTGTATTTTTAACCAGTTTTTGAAAGTTTGCAAGTGACAACTGAAACTATTTTTGAAAAGATCGTTGTATTGGGAACAGGCGGGACTATCGCCGGGACCGCGAGCAGCGCTTCCGACAACCTGGGTTACACCGCGGCGCAACTTGGCATTGGTCAGTTGCTGGATTCCCTTCCGGGTGTGGTGCCGATATTGGCCGGACGCTCGTTGCTGACCGAGCAAGTCGCACAGATTGACAGCAAGGACATGAGTTTTGCGGTCTGGCAGGCGTTGGTCCAAAGGGTAAGCTTTCACCTGCTGCAGCCTGAGGTGAAGGGTATCGTCATCGCCCACGGCACCGATACGCTGGAGGAAACGGCGTATTTTCTGGATGCTGTGTTGCCGGCAATGCAACTCGCTGGCAAAGCCGTGGTCTTGACCTGTGCCATGCGGCCGGCCTCGAGTGCCGCGTCGGATGGCCCGCAGAACCTGCTGGACGCCTTGGCAGTTGCCGGCACACCAGGGGCGTCGGGTGTGCTGGTCGTGTGTGCCGGTACCATTCACGGCGCTGCAGATGTGCAAAAGGTACATCCTTACAGGCTCGATGCCTTCAGTTCCGGCGATGCCGGTGCTATTGGTTACGTCGAGGAAGCGCGTGTTCGTCTGGTGCGCAACTGGCCGGGCGCCGCGCTAGACACGATGCCGGGCTTGACGCACAAAGTGGCGCATGCGAGCCAATGGCCGCGCGTCGAGATTGTGATGAATTACGCTGGCGCGACTGGTGCCATGGTGGATGCCCTGGTTCTGCCAGCAGGCGATGCCGCGCTTGGAAGGGCACGGAACGCACCAGCACCGCTAAGGGGTCTGGTAGTCGCCGCAACCGGCAATGGCTCCGTACACCAAGACCTGGAAGCCGCCTTGCTTCGGGCGCGCGAGGCCGGTGTCGAGGTGCTGCTCGCCAGCCGTTGCGGTACCGGGCGCGTGCTGCCCCGGGCTGATGCGCTGTTTCCAGATTCCCGGGGACTCTCGCCGGTCAAGGCCAGAGTTGCCTTGATGCTGGCCCTGATGGGGTGATCAACCTGCCAGTGCGGCGAAGGCCCGGGCCGTGATTTCATCCACGTTGCCGGTGCCGCTGATGGCCCGATACTTCGGCGCCTGCATCGGGTCCGCCTTGGCCCAATTGGCATAGTAATCGACTAGAGGGCGTGTCTGTGCGCTGTAAACATCCAAGCGTTTCTTGACAGTTTCTTCCTTATCGTCCTCGCGCTGAATCAGGGCTTCGCCGCTGATGTCGTCCACCCCCGCGACCTTGGGCGGATTGAACTTGACGTGGTAAGTGCGACCGGAAGCGGCATGGGAGCGTCGTCCGCTCATGCGCTCGATGATGGCGTCGAAGGGTACGTCAATTTCCAGCACGTAATCGAGTTTGACGCCGGCTGCCTTCATCGCATCGGCCTGCGGGATCGTGCGTGGAAATCCGTCAAACAGGAAGCCACTGGCGCAATCTGGCTGGGTAATCCGCTCTTTCACCAGATTGATGATCAAGTCGTCGTTGACCAGACCACCCGAGTCCATGATCTTCTTGGCCTGAACGCCCAGAGGCGTGCCCGCCTTGACGGCAGCACGCAGCATATCGCCGGTTGAGATCTGGGGAATTGCGTATTTTTGACAGATGAAAGTGGCCTGTGTGCCTTTACCGGCGCCGGGTGCGCCCAACAGAATGAGTCTCATGGATGTCCTTAGGAATAGTATGAAAATCAGTCAACATGCGACCTGTCACATGGACGACTGCAATGCCCTGTTGGGCTCAAGAATAGCATGCCCTAGCCACTGGCTGGCTGACGGACTTGTGTGCTCACGAAACGAACAGCCGGCGCACCCGTTCCAAGTCTTCCGGCGTGTCGACGCCAGGACCGGGCGCGTGCGTGGCCACATGGACTGCGATCCGGTAGCCGTGCCACAGCGCACGCAATTGCTCCAGCGCTTCCGTGATTTCCAAAGGTGCCTGCGCCAGCTTGGGAAACTGGCGCAGGAATCCGACCCGGTAGCCGTAAATGCCGATATGGCGCAAGGGCGCCGGACTGGGTAGAGTGCCTGGTTGATCGCGCCAGTGCGGGATGGGTGCGCGGCTGAAATAAAGCGCCATGTCCAGTGCATCGAGCACCACCTTGACGACATTGGGATTGTTGAAGTCGGATAGATTGTCGATGGCGTGTGCTGCCGTGCTCATGCTGGCCTGCGGTCGATCACCAAGCAGGCGGGCGACGCAAGCCACCAGCGCCGGGTCGATCAGCGGTTCATCCCCTTGCACATTGATGACAATTTGATCATCGGCCAGACCGAGTAATTGGCAGGCTTCGGCCAGTCGGTCACTGCCCGATGGATGGTCGGTGCGCGTCAACACGGTTTCGATGTCATGGGCCTCGCAGGCCGCGACAATGGCAGGGCTGTCTGCTGCCACCACCACGCGGACCTTGCCGTCTGGCGTCGTGAGTGTCAAGACGCGCTGCGCCACCCGGACCACCATGGGCACGCCACCGATATCGGCCAGCGGCTTGTTCGGCAGCCGGGTAGAGGCCAGTCGGGCGGGGATGAGAACGGTAAAAGTCAAAGGCCGAGTTCCTCGTCACTGAGGGTTCGGGCTTCGTTCTCCAGCAGAATCGGGATGCCGTCGCGCACCGGGTAGGCGAGACGCGCGCTGCGCGAACTCAGTTCCTGTTTTTCGCGGTTGTATTCGAGAGGCCCCTTGGTGACGGGGCAAACCAGTAGTTCAAGAAGTCGTGTGTCCATGGTCAGATGATAGCCTCGGCTGCGATCAGGCCGCAAGCAAGGTCGCCAACCGGGCGTCGAACTGGGCAAGGAAGTCGCTCTCCAGCGTGACCAGTAGTGGGACGGCCAACGCATCAGCTTGCCGGTGCCAAAGCTTGACAGCGTCCTTTTCCGTGCAAATGACCGTGTACGCCGCATGCTGTTGCGCCGCCCAACCGGAAAAGTCATTGTGATCCGGCAAGGCGATGGTCTGGGCCAGGACCAGTCCCTGCGCACGCAGCATGGTGAAAAAGTCCTCTGGTTTGGCGATGGCAGCAACCGCCAGCAGGGGTTTTGCGCCGTTCTCAGTCAGCCGGTCCAGCGCGATCTGGCTATTGTCGGCGCGCACCGCGTAGCGCGCCAGCGTGCGTTGTGCCCTGGCGCCGGCAAAGGCCGGCCGCAGGCCGGTATGCAGAACCCAGTCCACTGCGCGTGGCCAGGGTTCACGTAGCGGGCCCGCCGGTAGCAGAGCGCCATTACCGATGCCGCGGTCGTCAAAGACGCAGATCTCCAGATCGCGTTGCAGACCCAGGTGTTGCAGGCCATCGTCGCTGATGATGACCTGGGTTTGCGGGTAGTTGACGAGCAGCGACTGCGCCGCTTCCAGGCGACGGGCGGCAACAAAAACCGGCGCTGCCGTGTCGCGTTGGATCAGCGCGGGTTCGTCGCCAACATCTGAAATAGCGCTGCTGGGCTGGACCTCACGGCAGTCGCGCGTGCGGCGACCGTGGCCGCGCGAGATCACACCGACTTGGACACCACAGGCCTGCAGGTGCTGCACCAGTGCGATGACAAGCGGCGTCTTGCCGGAGCCGCCCACGATCACATTGCCGACCACGATCACCGGTCGCGGGACGCGGCCGGTCTTGAGCAGTCCGACCCGGTACAAGCCGCGCCGTAGCGCTGCCAGTGTGCCAAATAACAGCGCGAATGGCCAAAGCAAGTAGAACAGCAACCCGCGATGCGTCCAGCCACTGATGAACCAGCGTTGCAACGCGGACCGCTGGCTTGCGCTATTCATGTGCGCTACTTACTGCCGGTCTGCGCCGACGACTGGGTAGTAAATCACTGCAGCGTGGGTTCAGGTTGAGCGCATGCAAGCCGCTGGCCAGCACCGCGCCCAGTGCCGAGTTGTTTGCCAGTTGCGTTACGACTTCAGGCGCAGGCATAGTCGTGCGAGAGACGTTCGAGACCTCTTCCAGCAACCTGGGCGGCGCTATCCTGATGGTCTTGAGGCTAACAAGACGTTCAATGACCAGCGCTAAGGCCAGAACGGAGCAGACCACTAGCGGCCAGATCGGCCAGCCTGCCGCTTGTATGATTGAAAACAAAGGGAATCTCCACGCTCATGAAAGGCCTTGTGATTATGTCCCACGTAGGTGTTTCTTTGCGATATCGCTGCCTTGCAGCAAGCGGGCGCTTTGATTCGCCGCTGACCACAGAATCTGTGGATAAGCTTGTGAAGAACCATACCGGAAAGTGTCGTCAGGCCGCACCGGCCGTGGTTTGCATCAGGGTGATGATAATTTAGGCAGCAAAATATCAAATGAAATCAAAGACATGCAATGAAAAGCCGACCCACGATGGAGTATGCATCGCGTCCTCCGCTCAAAACACCGTGCTTTGACTGATGGTCGAATTCAAACGATCTGAGCCGGAGCCGAAAATTTGGCGAGTGGGGTCCTTGTGCCGCGCGATCGCCGATGCGCTGGATGCAAAATTCAATCCTGTGACAGTGCGCGGAGAGATCACCAGTTTTTCGCGCGCGTCCAGTGGGCACTGCTATTTCTCCCTCAAGGACGAAAGCGGCCAGATTCGCTGTGCCATGTTTCGCCGCGCCGCCAGTCTGCTGGGTTTTTCGCCTGTTGATGGCGAATTGGTTGAATTGCGTGGCCGCCTGAGCGTGTACGAACCGCGCGGTGATCTGCAACTGATCGTCGAAAGCATGAGTCGGGCAGGTCAGGGCGCCTTGTTCGAGCAGTTTCTCAAGCTCAAGGCCAAACTTGAAGCGCAAGGCTTGTTTGCGGCCGCCCGCAAGCGTTCACTACCGGTGATGCCGCGGGCTATTGGCATCGTCACCTCAATCGGTGCGGCGGCGCTGCATGATGTGATGACCACCTTGCAACGGCGCGCACCGCACATTCCGGTGCTGCTGGCGCCAGCCTCGGTTCAAGGCATTAGCGCACCGCAGGAGTTGTCGGCGGCGCTGGCGCGACTCTATGGGTTGACGCAAGAGGGGCGACAGGGGCTCGCCGCCGCAAGCGGGATACCTGGAGAATATGCCGATCAGACCGATGCGGTCATCGACGTCATCTTGCTGGTGCGTGGCGGTGGCTCGATGGAAGATTTGTGGGCCTTCAATGACGAGCAATTGGTGCGTACCCTGGCCCAGAGTCCGGTCCCGGTGGTCTGCGGCGTGGGACACGAAACCGACTTTACCTTGGCTGATTTTGTGGCGGACATGCGGGCGCCAACGCCGACTGCAGCGGCCGAATTGGTGGCACAACCGCGCGAGGCCTGGCTTGGTGCGCTCGATGGGATGACGCGGCGCCTGCAGGATGCGGCGTACCGGCGCGTTGACCGGCTCAATCAGCAGCTTGATCTGACAGCTTCGCGTCTGGGGCGCCCCGCGGCTCGCTTGGGGCAACAGCGCCTGCGGCTGGCTGCGAGCGCACAGCGGCTGCAATTTTTGTCGGAGCAGCTATTGCGCCAAAGACAGCAGGAACTGCAGCGGCTGCAGGCCGCTTTGCCGCAAGCTTTGCAGCGTGGGCTGGGCTGTTTTGAGGAGCGTCTGGAACGGGCCGAGCAGCATCTGGGATTGCTCGATCCGACCTTGGTTTTGCAGCGCGGCTATGCCTGGTTGAGCAACGCGGAGGGTGAAACCATCAGTCATGTTGGGCAAACCCGATTGGGTCAGACTTTGCACGCTACCCTCGCGGACGGTGAGCTTGATTTATCGGTGCTATGCCAAAAGTGAGCAAAGTTTCTACAATCGCGCTTCGCTTACCCAACTCATAAGGATCTCATGGAACATACTTTGCCCGCCTTGCCTTTCGCGATCGACGCCCTGGCGCCGCACTATTCGAAGGAAACACTGGAATATCACCATGGCAAGCACCACAACGCGTATGTGGTGAACCTCAACAACCTGCAAAAGGGCACCGATTTCGAGAGCATGTCACTGGAAGACATCATCAAGAAGTCCAGCGGTGGGATTTATAACAATTCCGCGCAAATCTGGAACCACACGTTTTTCTGGAACTGCATGAAGCCCGCTGGCGGTGGCGAACCGTCGGGCGCGCTGGCGGCAGCCATTGACGCCAAGTGGGGCACATACGTCGCTTTCAGAGATGCTTTTGTCAAGTCCGCCGTCGGCAATTTTGGCTCTGGCTGGACCTGGCTCGTGAAGAAACCTGATGGTTCGATGGACATCGTCAACATGGGCCCCGCTGGCACCCCCCTGACGACCGCTGACAAGGCGCTGCTCACGGTTGACGTGTGGGAGCATGCCTACTACATCGACTACCGCAATATGCGTCCTAAGTTTGTTGAAACCTTTCTGGACAAGCTCGTGAACTGGGGTTTTGTCGAAGCCAACTTCGCCTGATCGTCAGCGAAATAGAAAAAGCCACCGCAAGCGGTGGCTTTTTGATGTCTGATTGAATTTCATCGGGACCCAAAGGGTGCGCCGCCAAGCTTGGCGCCGGCTTTGATGCCTTTGCGGTTGAACCAGCCCTGGTTCATCTCGAGTACAAAGCGAACCGGTTGGCTCGAGCAGTGTGAATCGGTGGTTTGTGGCTTCATGTCGGCGAGGTTAATGATCGTCCCATCGTCGGCAACGAACGCTGCAGTCAATGGCAACAAGGTGTTCTTCATCCAGAAACACTGCTGGCTGGGTTGTTCAAAGACGAACAACATGCCTTCTGATTGCGGCATATCCTTGCGAAACATGAGCCCGGTCGCCCGTTGTTCCTCTGTACTTGCGATCTGGGTGTCAATCAGATGCATGCCGGCTGAAATCTTGATGCGGGGCAGATCCATTTGTGGCGAATTTTGGGCATGGACCAAGTTGGCCAGCACCATGAGGCAGGCGATAAACGCGATGGTAGTTTGTTTCATGATCCTATTTTGCTGCAAGCAACGCCAGAAACTGTGTGTCTCTGGACAAAGAAAAGCCCGCTTGCGCGGGCCTCTTGATCATGCCCAGAAGCATTGCTTCTGGTTGATGATTACTTGGAAGCGGCAGCAGCGGGCTTCTTGGCAGCAGCTTTTTCAGCCTTGGCAGCCTTAGCGGCAGCAGCTTTTTCAGCCTTGGCAGCCTTAGCGGCAGCAGCTTTTTCAGCCTTGGCGGCCTTAGCGGCAGCAGCTTTTTCAGCCTTCGCGGCCTTGGCATCAGCCTTGGCTGCAGGAGCAGCCGCTTCCTTAGCAGCAGGAGCGGCGGCGGGAGCAGCGGCAGCGGCGGGAGCAGCAGCTTTGGCGGGTGCAGCAGCAGGCGCATCAGCAGCGAAAGCGCCAGCAGCGAAAAGACCAGCAACCAAAACGGCGAGAAGTTTGTTCATTTTAAATTTTCCTTGAGATAACGTTATTTCAAAAATTTCCTCCCAAGGACGGGAGGTTGCTCCATAACGGGGCTGGTTCGTCGCTGGTTGACAAAAAATCGCAATTTTTTTGGGACAAAATTCGAAAACAACTCCAAAATTAGGCGCAATACCGTCATTTTTGCTTCTTCCGCAAAATAACGCGACGGGCAAACTGAATCCATCAACCGAGTTTCAATATATGTACCAACACATCAAGGTGCCTACACAGGGCCAAAAAATCACTGTCAATGCCGATATGTCCTTGAATGTGCCAGATGAGCCGATCATTCCTTTTATCGAGGGCGACGGCACGGGCCTCGACATTACGCCTGTGATGCTCAAGGTGGTGGATGCCGCAGTCGCCAAGGCCTATGGCGGCAAAAAGAGAATCCATTGGATGGAGGTCTATGCGGGTGAGAAATCGACCAAGGTCTACGGCCCTGACGTCTGGCTGCCTGAAGAGACGCTGCAAGCCCTGCGTGAGTACGTGGTGTCGGTCAAGGGCCCGTTGACGACTCCGGTTGGCGGGGGCATTCGCTCTTTGAACGTGGCGCTGCGCCAGGAACTCGACCTCTATGTCTGTCTGCGCCCGATTCAGTACTTTGATGGCGTGCCCAGCCCCGTGAAAGAGCCGCATAAGACCAACATGGTGATCTTCCGTGAAAACTCCGAAGACATCTATGCTGGTATCGAATTTGAAGCCGAGTCCGATAAGGCCAAGAAACTGATCAAATTCCTGCAAGAGGAAATGGGTGTCACGAAGATCCGTTTCCCCAATACCTCAGGCATTGGCATCAAGCCGGTATCACGTGAAGGCACGGAGCGCCTGGTGCGCAAAGCCCTGCAATACACGATCGACAATGACAAGCCAAGTCTGACCATTGTCCACAAGGGCAACATCATGAAGTACACCGAAGGTGGCTTTCGTGACTGGGCCTATGGTCTGGCGCAAAAGGAATTTGGCGCCGAACTGATCGACGGCGGACCTTGGTGCAAGTTCAAGAATCCCAAGACCGGCAAGGAAATCATTGTCAAGGACAGCATCGCCGACGCCTTCCTGCAGCAGATACTGCTGCGTCCGGCCGAGTACAGTGTGATTGCCACCCTGAACCTCAACGGCGACTATATCTCCGACGCCCTGGCGGCCCAGGTCGGCGGCATCGGCATTGCTCCGGGCGCCAACCTGTCGGATTCAGTTGCGTGCTTTGAAGCCACACATGGCACCGCACCCAAGTATGCGGGCAAGGACTATGTGAACCCCGGTTCCGAAATCCTGTCTGCGGAAATGATGCTGCGCCACATGGGCTGGACGCAGGCGGCTGACCTGATCATCAGTTCCATGAAGAAATCGATCAACAGTAAGAAGGTGACCTACGACTTTGCGCGCTTGATGATTGGTGCCACGCAGGTGAGCTGCTCCGGCTTCGGCCAGGTGATGATCGCCAATATGTAAAGGCAGTCTGATTGCCATCGGAGGGTTTTGACCCCGTTCGCGGCTCAACCGCCCAAGCTCTCCGGCTTGGGCGGTTTTTTGCTTCCGGCGCTTGAATCTGGAAAAAATGGCACCAGTTCTTGGGATACGTGCTTTGGCGCCCCCGATAGAATGAAAGCATGGCAACCAAAACTCCCGTGACACCCCCCGTTCCACTGGTTCAAACACCCGACCGGGATGATGGCGGCTCGGTGGTGCTGGAACGGCGAACCCAGAAGGTTCAGCCGCCGCAGATGTACCAAGTTGTGATGCTCAACGATGACTACACGCCGATGGAATTTGTGGTGGTGGTGATCCAGGAGTTTTTTGGCAAGGATCTTGAGGCGGCGACGCAGATCATGCTCAAGATCCATCTCGATGGGAAAGGCGTCTGCGGGGTTTATTCGAGAGATGTGGCTGCAACCAAGGTAGACCAGGTGCTTGACGCCGCAGCAAAGGCCGGGCACCCGCTGCAATGCATCAGTGAGCCGGTGGAGTTTTAGCAGTCTTTGCAAGACTGACCTTGGCGCCGCGAGAGGGGCAAGCGCGGTTGGCAAGGGATTAGGCAGTGGCGCACACGTGATATTGAAATCGGATTACAGTTAAACATCAAAGCGAGTGAAAAAGGAAATCACATGATTGCCCAGGAATTGGAAGTCAGCCTACACATGGCTTTTGTCGAGGCGCGCCAACAGCGTCATGAGTTCATCACGGTTGAACATCTGCTGCTGGCCCTGCTCGACAACCCGAGTGCGGCCGAAGTTCTGCGGGCTTGCTCCGCCAACATCGACGATCTGCGCAAATCCCTGTCCAATTTCATTAAGGACAACACGCCGCAGGTGGCGGGCACGGACGATGTGGACACGCAACCCACGCTGGGTTTCCAGCGTGTGATCCAGCGTGCCATCATGCATGTGCAGTCCACCGGCAGTGGCAAAAAGGAAGTGACCGGGGCCAACGTGCTGGTCGCGATCTTTGGCGAGAAGGATTCTCACGCCGTCTATTACCTGCATCAGCAGGGTGTGACCCGGCTCGACGTCGTGAACTTCATTGCGCACGGCATCAAGAAGAACGACGCCGCCGAACCCGGCAAGACCAGTGAAACGCCGCCCGAGAGCGAAGAGGCGGGTGGGGAAAAGAACGAGAAGCAGTCGCCACTCGAGCAGTACACGCAAAACCTGAACCAGCTTGCCAAGGATGGCAAGATCGACCCCCTGATCGGGCGCGAGTACGAGGTCGAGCGCGTGATCCAGATCCTGTGCCGCCGGCGCAAGAACAACCCGCTGCTGGTCGGTGAGGCCGGTGTCGGCAAGACCGCCATCGCTGAAGGCTTGGCCTGGCGCATCACGCAGAAGGACGTGCCGGAGATTCTCTCTGAAGCGATTGTTTATTCGCTCGACATGGGCGCCTTGCTGGCCGGTACCAAGTACCGTGGCGACTTCGAGCAGCGCCTCAAAGGCGTGCTGAAGTCGCTGAAAGACAAGCCCCATGCGGTCCTGTTCATTGACGAAATTCATACCTTGATTGGCGCGGGCGCCGCATCGGGCGGCACACTGGATGCCTCCAACCTGCTCAAACCGGGCCTGAGTTCGGGCGCGCTCAAATGCATTGGTGCCACCACCTTCACCGAGTACCGTGGCATCTTCGAGAAGGATGCTGCGCTCTCAAGGCGCTTCCAGAAGGTTGACGTGGTCGAGCCGACCATCGAGCAGACGGTCGAGATTCTCAAGGGGCTTAAATCGCGCTTTGAGGAACACCACAACGTCAAGTACGCACTGGCTGCCTTGCAGGCTGCGGCCGAGTTGAGCGCCAAATACATCAACGACCGGCACTTGCCGGACAAGGCCATCGACGTGATCGATGAAGCCGGTGCGGCGCAGCGGATTCTGCCGCCATCGAAGCGCAAAAAGATCATCAGCAAGTCTGAGGTTGAAGACATTGTGGCCAAGATCGCCCGCATTCCGCCCGCCAATGTCTCCAACGACGACCGCGGCAAACTCAAGACCTTGGACCGTGACCTAAAGAACGTCGTCTTCGGGCAGGACAAGGCCATCGACATGCTGGCCTCGGCCGTCAAGATGGCGCGCTCCGGCCTGGGCAAGGGTGACAAGCCGATTGGCTCCTTCCTGTTCAGCGGCCCAACCGGCGTCGGCAAGACCGAGGCCGCCAAGCAACTGGCCTACATCATGGGCATTGAGCTGATCCGCTTCGACATGAGCGAGTACATGGAGCGCCACGCTGTCAGCCGCCTGATCGGCGCGCCGCCTGGCTACGTTGGTTTTGACCAGGGTGGTCTGCTGACCGAGGCCGTGACCAAGAAGCCGCACTGCGTGCTGCTGCTCGATGAAATCGAAAAAGCGCATCCGGACATCTTCAATGTGCTGCTGCAGGTGATGGACCACGGCGCGCTGACCGACAACAACGGGCGCAAGGCCGATTTCCGCAATGTCATCATCATCATGACGACCAACGCCGGCGCCGAGTCTTTGAACAAGGCTGTCATGGGTTTCACCAACGAGCGCCAGGTCGGAGACGAAATGGCGGACATCAAACGCCTGTTCACGCCCGAGTTCCGCAACCGGCTCGATGCCGTCGTCAGCTTCAAGGCGCTCGACGAGGTCGTCATCATGCGCGTGGTTGACAAGTTCCTGCTGCAACTCGAAGCCCAGCTTGCCGACAAGAAAGTTGACGTCACTTTCACCGACAAGCTGCGCAAGCATCTGGCCAAGAAGGGCTTCGATCCGCTCATGGGTGCGCGTCCGATGCAGCGCCTGATCCAGGACACGATCCGCCGCGCCCTGGCTGACGAACTGCTCTTTGGCCGTCTCACCGACGGTGGCCGCCTCACGGTCGATATCGATGACAAGGATGAAAGCAAGACCGAAGTCCTGCTCGATATTCAACCCCTGCCCAAGAAAGAAGGCAAGGCCAAGCCCGAGCCGCAAGAGATGGCGGCCGGTCAGGCCTGATTTGAAACCGGGGCTTTTCTTTCGCCGCGCACTCGCGGCCACGTCCACGCTGTTGCTGGCGCTGATTCTGACGGCCTGCGCCACGGCGCCGCTGCCGCCTGCCGTGCCTGAATTGCCGCCGGCGCCGCAGCCGATCCCGAAAAAACCGCCCCGCATCGGCCTGGCGCTGGGCGGTGGTGCGGCCCGGGGCTTTGCCCATATCGGCGTGATTCAGGTGCTGGAGGAAGCCGGCATCCGTCCCAATCTTGTGGTTGGAACCTCTGCCGGCAGTGTTGTGGCGGCGCTCTATGCCAGTGGCAAGAACGGGGCGCAATTGCAGCAGGTGGCCGATACCATGGAAGAGGCGGCCTTTACTGACTGGACCTTGCCCATTTTCAGTCGCGGCATGCTACGCGGAGCTGCGCTTGCGCGCTACGTCAGCGCGCAGGTTAACGGACGGCTGATTGAAAACATGGCTTTGCCACTGGGCATCGTCGCCACCGATCTGAACAGCGGCCAGGGCATGCTGTTTCAGCGCGGTGACACGGCCACAGCGGTGCGCGCATCGAGTGCCGTGCCGGCTCTGTTTCAGCCGGTCAGGATTGCCGGACGCGATTATGTTGACGGCGGCCTGGTCTCACCCGTGCCGGTGCGCTACGCGCGCCAAATGGGAGCGGAGTTGATCATCGCCGTTGATATTTCCGACGCGCCGGAGAGCAATGCGGCGAGCGATACCTTGCAAATACTTTTGCAGACTTTTTCCATCATGAGCAAAAGCATCAACAGCTTCGAGTTGCGCGAGGCGGAGGTGGTGGTGCGACCGGCGCTGCTCGGCGTGTCAAGTGCCGATTTTGGCGCTCGGCGCAGTGCCATCGAGGCCGGGCGTGTCGCGATGCGCGCTGCGTTGCCGCAATTGCGTGCCGCCCTGCTGCGTCAGTAATTGCCCGGCTGGGTTTGTGGCGCGGTGAGCAGTTGTGTCCGGATCGTTCGATGGGCCTGGTGGCTTAGCGATCTGCGGTTGTGCCCGACGGCATGGATACGTTCGCCGACGTGCACCTGGGTCTTGATGTTCGACCTTGCAAGCACTTTTCGCAGAGACGACAGCAGGGTCATCTCGCCCGTGAAATGGGCTGCTTTGTTGGGCTGCCCGGTCATTGCATCGACATAACGCAAGGTGACGGTCTGAACCTGCGTTTGCGCGCGGATCGCCGCTTCAAAGATATTGGTGTGGAAGTTTCCGAGGTCAGTGCCATCGCTGCTGGTTCCTTCAGGAAACGCGACCACGGTGTAACCCCGCTCGAAGGCGGCTGCGCTGCTGTCCACCATGGCATGGGCTGACCGTGCTGAAGCGCGGTCCACAAAGATGGTTTCGCAGGCCCGCGCCATGGCGCCAATGATCGGCCAGCGCCTGACTTCCGACTTGGCCACGAACACACCCGGCAGCAAGGACTGGATGACAAGAATGTCAAGCCATGAGAGATGATTGGAAACCACCAGTCCGGCGAAGTCGGCGTCCGGCCCTTGATTGCAGTGAACTTCAATCTCCAAAATCCGCAATACGCTGCTGGCCCAGCCTTGAATTTCCCGGAGTCGCTGCTCGCGTTGCAGTTGGGGAAATCGCAGGCGAAGCAAAAGCCAAGCCTTGAAGAATGCGGCCATCAGCTTCAGCACTTTGAGCAACTGTGAGCTGCGACCAATGACAAAGCCCTGATCGATTGAAGGGCTCTGCGGCAGTGGTGGGTTAGCGATCATTTTTGACGAAGCCCACGTCGCTTATTGCGGCCGGCGCCGTTGCAAGCGCGAGCGTTGCAGGGCAACAAATTCAAGCAAGCCCCAGATCATGCAGGCGGGGATGGCCATGAAGCGAAAGTGGACGGTCTTGTAGGGCATGGTGTGTGAGGCGTGGTCTGTGGCAGTGCCAGCACAAGTTATCCGCTTGGTGTGACAAGCCTGTGTCAGTACCAAATTTACGACGCAGCGCCATTCACGCCTTGTCAGCTGCGCCTGCTCACCGCTATGCTCGCCAGCCATGATGATTCTCTTGTTGCGCTTGCGCCGGCCATGAGCTTTGCCCCGTTGGCAGAGTTGCAGGCGCTGGAACGCATCATTGAGTTGGGCGCGGGCCAGCTTGAGTCCCGTGTCGTTTGCCAGGTCAGCCTGCCAACGGGCGACACTTATCCGGTTCAAGTCATCACGCTGGGCAACCCGGCACCTGACGTTCCGGCGGTGGGCTATTTTGGTGGCGTGCACGGGCTGGAGCGCATTGGCTCCGGTGTCGTGCTCGCCTATCTGCAAAGTCTGGTCATGCGCTTGCAGTGGGACAGCACGCTGCAGCGGCAACTGGAATCGGTGCGTTTGGTCTTCATGCCCATTGTCAACCCTGGCGGCATGGCGCTGGGCACGCGGGCCAACCCCCATGGCGTGGACCTGATGCGCAACGCGCCGCTGGATGCACAGGCGCCGGTTCCATTCCTCGTCGGCGGGCAGCGTCTGAGCGCCGGCCTGCCCTGGTACCGCGGGCTCAAGAACAGGCCCATGGAAATCGAGAGCCAGGCGGTCTGCGAGGTGGTCAGCACTGAACTGTTGAACCGTGACTTCAGCCTGAGTGTGGATTGCCATTCAGGTTTCGGCAGCAGCGACCGCATCTGGTTTCCGTTCGCTCACAAGCGCGCGCCGATCCCGCATCTGGCCGAAATGCACGCGCTGAAGAACATCTTTGTGCAGACCAACAGCCACCACCGTTACACCATCGAGCCGCAAAGCCTGCAGTACCTGGCGCATGGGGACCTGTGGGACCACCTTTACCTGAAGTCCTGCGCGCAAGCGCGCGGCATTTTTCTGCCGCTGACACTGGAGATGGGCTCCTGGCTCTGGGTCAGGAAGAATCCGCGCCAGCTGTTTTCGCGCCATGGCATCTTCAATCCCTTGATCGAGCACCGGCAGCAGCGTGTGCTGCGCCAGCACCACCTTCTGCTCGACTTCCTGTCGCGTGCCGCTTGCGGCCATCGACTGTGGTTGCCGGGTCCCGAAAAGCGCGCCCAACAACACGCACAAGCGCTACAGGATTGGTACTAACACGCCATGCCACGCACCTGCCTTCTCGTGTTGCTGATGCTGCTTTGCTCCTGGCGCAGCAGCGTTCTCGCCGCGCCAGACTGCGTGACAACGATCAGCGAACTCAGGGCCATGCTCGCAGACCGGCGCGATTCTCTGCAATGGGTTGAGACCACGATGGACGATGGCAAGCCGCTGGTGGTCTCCATTGTCGAGAGACACGGCTCGCTTGTCTTGGTGTTCATCAAGACCCATGAGGGTTTGTGGGCCGAAGGCACTGGCGCAGTCTGCAGCGCAGGAGCGGATTTTGAAATCAGGTTTGCCAAAGACCAGCTTCGCATGGGTCCGGCCAGCGGCTGGCTGCTTCGCAGCCTGTTGGGGCAGGGCGGAACGTTCACCATGACGAGACTGGGCGCAAATCAGATGCGTATCGCCACCAGCGGCTGGAGTGGTACTTTTGTACCGAAATAATGCCAGCGCGCGGGTTAGGCATCACGCCGCGTCAATGCGGGCGTTGTAGAAGGCCAGCATTCGTTGCGATTGCCGCTTGGCCGACCATTCGTTTGCATAGCCGCGGCCCGAGTCGCCGAGTTCGCGACGCATTTGCCCATTGCCCAGCAGCGTGACTACTTTGCTGGAAAAGTCGGCCACATCCTCCTGTGCAATCCGGACGCCGCTACCGTCCTTCAGGACATCACGGGTTCCCATTTCGGCGATGGAAACAACGGCAATGCCCTGTGCCATGGCTTCGAGCAAAACCAGGCCCTGGGTCTCGGTGCGGGATGAGAAGATGAAGCAGTCGGCGGCGCTATAGCAGTCGTTCAATTCGGTATGGCGATCGAGGTAGCCAATGAAGCGGACGTTGTTGGCAAGGCCCAGCGTCCTGGCGTCCTGCTCAAGGCTGGCGCGTGCCGGACCTTCGCCGGCAATGACGAAAAGAACATCGGGGATGTCGCTTCTGACCCGAGCGACAACCTTGAGCAGGAAGCCGATGTTCTTTTCGTGTGCAACCCGGCCCACAAACAGCAACACCGGTCGGTCTGGCGCAATGCCTTGCTGCTCCCGAAACACCGACCGGTTTCCAAGCACAAAACTCTGTGGCTCGATACCCGTCGGAATGACTTCTGTCGCAGTCGTGATGCCGTAACGCTGCAATACGTGCAACATCGGCTTTGACGGAACCGCCATGCCGTCCAGACTGTTTCCCTGATGGCGCGCGAAGCGTTTGGCCAGGGAGCGTGTCAGCCACTTCGGCAGCACAGGAATGTAGTGGTGAAGGTATTCCTCAAAGAAGGTGTGGTAGGTCTCGATGCAGGGGATGTCCAGCAGCTGCGACAACTTGACACCCAGGTAATGCGCCACGAAAGGTGTTTGAACGTGGATCAGTTCGTACTGCTCGCTGCGCAATCTGTCCAACTGCTGCATGACCCAACCGTAGCGCATGAATCGGTCTTCGGGGTCAAACGGCACGGCGCGCGCCGGCACGCGCAGGATGCCGGTTTCATCCGCAGCGGGCATGCCGTAGTCGGGTGCAATCAGATGGACGGTATGCCCGAGCAGGTGCAGATTGCGCCGAAAGGTTTCTATCGACGTCGAGACACCGTTCACGCGCGGGAAATAGACGTCCGAGACGAACAGGATCTTCATGTTCAGTTCAGCAAGACCAGAG
>CAIXNB010000029.1 GCA_903920695.1 uncultured beta proteobacterium | reverse complement strand
TGCGGATGGCGCAGTGGGTCTCAATCGGGTCAATCTCTGTTTCGGTTGGGATCATGGCTTGGCAATCGCAAGTCGATGCCACAGTTTTGGTACGTTCTGCGCTTTCCGGCTTGACCACTGTGACGCTGCTCAGTCTGTTCTTTCTGAATGATCGGAAGAATACTGAGAAGCTGAACCACGCGAATGCCATGCTCGATGCTGCCTTGCAGAACATGGCGCAAGGCATATGCGTGATCGGCAAGGATGGTCGCATCAAGCTGTTCAATGAAACTGCCCGTGCTCTGCTGGACCTGCCAAAGGCGCTGGTAGTGAATGATTTGATAGCGTCTGATGTGATCAAATTTCAGAATGATCGCGGCGACTTTGGCGCCGACTATGCCGATGTGCAGCAGCAGTCGGCCCGGGGGCATCTGGCCGCGCGAGGCGTCAATTTGCTCGAAACCAGTCCGCAGCGCTATACGCGCCAGGACAAGTTGGGGCGGTACATCGAAGTTCAGAGCCGTACCATGCCCTCGGGCGACGTGGTGCGTACCTACGCGGACATCTCCGAAGTTGAGCAGGTCAACCAGCAACTCATGAAGGTGCTGGATGAGTACGAGGCGCTGAGTGAGTCCGTGTTGGTGCGTGGCCGTGAGCAGACAGTCATTGCCTTGACCGAACTGTCGCTGGTTCGTGACAACGACACCGGTTTGCATGCTATGCGCACGCAGCTCTACGTCAAGACACTGGCACAGGCACTGACGCGCGGTGGCCCCTATGCGTCTGAATTGACAGAACCCCAAATTGATCTGCTCGTCAAGGCCTGCCCGATGCACGACCTTGGCAAAATTGGCATGCCGGACCAAATTCTTTTGAAGCCTGGCCGCCTCTCGGACGAAGAAATGCGGATCATGCGCACACACGCAGAGCTGGGTGAGTCAATTCTGCTGCGGATGACAGGCGAAGGACAGGCCAATCGCTCCCTGTATTCTGTGGCTGCCCAATTGGCTGGCGGGCACCATGAGAACTGGGACGGCAGCGGCTATCCGCGCGGCCTGCATGGGCAAGAGATACCGCTGGGCGCACGCTTGATGGCACTGGCCGATGTGTATGACACCTTGAGGACGTCACGCCCCTACAAGCAGCCCTGGACGCACGAAGATGCTTGCGCTGAAATCCTGAAACTCGATGGCATCAAGTTTGACCCCGCGATTGTTGCCGTATTCAGACAGGAGGAAGCGCGCTTCAGCGCTATCGCTGAGGAATTTCGCGACAAGCAAGACGCGCATCAAACACAGATTCCGCCCTAGGCACTGAATCCCAATCTCGGTTCATGGACAAACACCCGCCGCCAGGATGAGCCGGCTCAGACCATCGGCCCACTGGGCGTAACCGTGCGAACTGGGATGAAAGCCATCGGCTGCCATCCCATTGGAGGTGGTCGTCTCCGGGTGCCAATGTATGGTGCGCAGTTCCTGGCCGGACAACAGGCCAGATAGCAGCAGGTTCATTTCAAGTGCCCACCGGCCCATGAACCAGCGCAGGGGTTGCGGCAGGGCCATGCAGCTATGCATCGGTGGCACCGCACTGTGCACCAGCAGTTTGGGCGCGAAGCGATGGGCCACGAGATCAGCCAGCTGGGTTT
Source organism: uncultured beta proteobacterium (assembly GCA_903920695.1). GTDB lineage: Bacteria > Pseudomonadota > Gammaproteobacteria > Burkholderiales > Burkholderiaceae_C > Rhodoferax. The sequence goes on along the minus strand of CAIXNB010000029.1, from coordinate 23,662 downwards.
GCCATTGCACCCATCTTTGCGGGGCGCACAGGCAGGTCACATCATTGGCACCCATCGAGAGGATCACCACGTCAAAGCGGGCAAGCGGCGCATCTTGCAGCAGCTTGACCAAGCCCGGCGAGTCCAGGCCATTGACCGCCAGAACGCACCACTCGACCCTGTGGTGTTGGCTCAGGCGACGAACCAGGTGACCACACAAGGCCTCGTCTTGCGTTGCAACACCAACCCCGGCCGCGCCCGAGTCCCCTGCAACCAACACCCGACACAGCGAGCCTTGGCCACAGACCCCAGCACGCAAACCCGTCGCCTCAGGCATGCGCGGCGTCACCCGCCGAACATGCTTGCCCTGCAGCCAAAAAATCGGCCACAACAAGGCCAGCCACAGGCGGCGTTCCCAGTCACGCATATTTGGCAGCGCTCACGCGGGTTCACACGCGCAGGAACGACAGCAGCGCATCGTTGAACGCCTGCGCGTGCGACACGTTCATGCCGTGCGGCGCGCCGCTCAGGCGCACCAGTTGGCTGTGTAGCACAGCGCGGTGGGTGCGCAGGCCTGAACCTTCAATGGGCACAATCGCGTCCGCCTCGCCGTGGATCACCAGCGTGGGCAGCGTCACCTTCTTCAGGTCTTCGCGAAAGTCGGTCGTGCCGAACGCGTCCATGCAGGCCAAGGCCGCATGCTGGGCCGACTGGAGGCACAGGGCGACGGCCTCGCGGCGCTGTGCCTCGGTGACCTGTAGCACGCCATTGGCCGAGAAGAAGTCTTTGGTGAAGTGGTCGAAGAAGGCATTGCGGTCCTGCTCCAGCGCCTTCCTTGTCTCCTGCGCCTTCTCGGGCCGCAGCGGGCCGTCAGGGTTGTCTGCCGTCTGCATCAGATAGGGCGGCACGGCCGCTGCGAACACCACGCTGTGCAGGCGCGATTCGCCGCAGCGGGCGATGTAGCGCGCCACTTCGCCGCCGCCCATCGAGAAGCCCACCAGCGTCACGTCCTGCAGTCCGCACTGGTGCAAGACGCGCTGCAGGTCATCGGCCAGCACGTCATAGTCGTAAGCAGATTGCGGCTTGTCCGAGCGGCCGAAGCCTCGGCGGTCATAGGCCACCACGCGATAGCCGGCCGCGCGCAGCGCCGACACCTGTGGCGCCCAGGCCTGGGCCGAGAGTGGCCAGCCATGGATCAGCACGACCGGCCGGCCACTGCCGCCGCTGTCATCGATGTGCAGGCGCACGCTGTCCGCTGCCGCGGACTTGGTGCTTCGCGAATCCTCCGAACTTGCCGTGGCTCCGGCGGCGGCGCCACCCAGTGCACCGGCAACGGCACCCAGCGTGGCCCCCACCACCACCCCCACCGGGCCAGCGACCGCGACGCCAATGGCGGCGCCCGTGGCCATACCGACCACCACGCCGCCACCCATCAACACCGAGTTGGCCTCGCGCTGCGCTTCTTCGGGCGCCAGCGCAAGCTGCGCTGCGGGATCCGGGTCCTGCGACGGTATACCGTGGCCGGGACGGGCCTGCTCGGCCAGGTCTTCGTCGGCCACTGCGGTGTTGGGCGGTGGGGTGATCAGTGGGTTCATGTGGTATTCCTGGGTGAGTGGACGTTGAAGTATTGGGCTCAGGCCGTAAACGGTTGAGTGACCTTAGTCCGCGATCATGTGTTTGTCTGTGTGGGAGCGTACGAAGGTAATTGCCGACCTATTCGCTACTCAAAAGAAGGGCTGCGTTCGACACCGAACGGACTGCGCCTGCCCGCGTCCCTATCGTTTGCAAGCTGGAAGTTGACGGACCTTGCGTTGACCGCTCGGCCGCCTGTAAGAGATGATTCATAGGAGTAGTGAATGGACAAGACCAATCCCCCGAAAGCCTTTGGGGTCTTCAAGCCGGTGGACCACACCGTGATCGCCTTCCGGTCCGCTGCTGACCTGCAGGCGGTGGTGAATTTATTGACAGAGGCGGGATTCGCTGCTTCGGAGTGGGTCAGTTACGCACCAGCGGAAATGAAGGCCCAAGTCGATTTGCAACTTCAAACCGCGAGCCCGCTCGCCTCCCTGGGCTATGAGCTGGACCTGATCAATGCCCATGGGGTACTGGCGGAAAAGGGATGCAGTTTTCTGGTCGTGCACGCGCCCGACGAGGCACAGGCAGAACGCGTGGCTGCCGTGGCACGCGCAAGCAAAGCCGTTACGGCGCAACACTATGGCACCTTCATGATCGAAGACGTCATTGCGCTGCCAGCGGGGGACGCCGCGCCGTCCTAGTCAACGCCAATCCAGTTCCCCGTTGCGCTGCGCTGTCACCGAATTGTCGCGGTGGCGCCAGCGTGTCCGGGTTTGCCCTTCATTGTTGCGCCGGCTCTCGATAGCATAATGAATCGCCCGCTACAAGCGGGTGGTCATGGCTTCGTTTCGCCACGAATCGGACAATAGTGAGGAGCAAACAAATGGCAGAGATCAGCGGCGGCGAGCTTCTTGCGCGCCTGTTGCAGGCCGAAGGTGTGGAGAAAGTCTTCGGCATCATCGACGGCACCTACTTTGGTTTTTACGAGGCCTTGCACCGGATCGGCATCGAGATCGTCACGCCGCGCCATGAGACCTCGGCTGCGCACATGGCGGGCGCCTATGCGCGGCTGACCGGGCGGCTGGGCGTCTGCATGGCCAGCAACGGGCCTGGTGTTGCCAACCTGCTGCCGGGCTTGGTGGTGGAGCAGGCCGACGGCAACCGGGTGCTGGCGATCACCAGCGCACGCCGGCCCGGGATCATGTACCCGGACCGTGGCGGCAGTTACCAGTGTTTCGACCAGAGCGGCGTCATCGGCAAGATCGCCAAATGGAGCGCCGCAGTTTCGTCGTTCGACCGCGTGCCGGAGCTCCTGCGCAAGGCGCTGCGCAAGAGCTACCAGGGCCGGCCCGGCGTCGTGCACCTGGACGTTCCCGAGAACATCATGAACGGCAAGTTCAAGGCCGATCCGGCCTACTGGAAACCCGGCCAGTACCGCGCCACCGATGCGCAGTCACCATCGGCCGAACACGTCGCCCGTGCCGCGCAACTGCTGATCGCTGCCGGCGCGCCGATGATCCACGCCGGCAGCGGCGTCATTCACGCGCTGGCCTTCGACGCGTTGCGCCGTGTCGCCGAGTTGCTGCACGCGCCCGTCACCACCAGTTGGGCGGCGCGCGGTGTGCTGACCGAAACCTCGGCGCTGGCCATCACCATGCCGCACGTCAAGCTCAACCACCGCGTGCGCAACGAGGCCGACACGGTGCTGATCCTGGGCTCGCGCCTGGGTGAGACCGACTGGTGGGGCAAACCACCGTACTGGCGCAAGCCCTCCGAGCAGACCACGATCCAGGTCGATCTGGACGCCGAGATGATCGGCCTGAACAAGCCGGTCGACCTCGCCGTCGTGGCCGATGTCAGGTGCTTTCTTGAATTGCTCGGCGACGAGCTGGAGCGACGCAAGGACGAGATCAAACTCGACGCGCGGCGCGACCGCATCACGACTTACGCCAAGGTCATGCGCGAGGAGCGCGCCGGCTGGGACAAGGCCCTGGCCGACATGGCGATCCCGATGCACCCGGCGCACATCGGTGCGGTCTGCGACGAGTTGTTCCCGCCCGAATCGGTGCTGGTCGCCGATGGCGGCAACGCCACCATCTGGGCCATGTTCTACCACCGCGTGGCCGTGCCCAACACGGTGCTCTCGACCTTCAAGTTCGGCATGCTCGGCGCGGGCATGGCGCAGGCCGTCGGCGCTGCTATCGCGCGCCCCGGGCTGCCGGTGTGCTGCATCATCGGCGACGGCGCGATGGGATTCCATTCGCAGGAAGTCGAAACCGCCGTGCGCAACCAGGCGCAGGTGATCTACATCGTGCTGTGCGACAAGCAGTGGGGCATGGTGAAGATGAACCAGCAGTTCATGCTGCGGCCCTTCAAAACCATGATCTTCAAGCACCTCGACCCGCATGAGACGATCAAAGCCGACCTGGGCGAGATCGAGTTCGACAAGCTGGGCCAGAGCATGGGCGCCTACGGCGAGCGCGTCTCCGACCCGAAGCAGCTCAAGCCGGCGCTGGAGCGCGCGCTGGCCAGCGGCCGCTGCGCCGTGATCCACGTCGACGTTGACCCCGTCAAGCACATGTGGGCGCCGGGCCTGATCCACTTCAAGAAGATGCATGAAGAACCCAAAGCCTGAATCGGAGGCCGTTCATGATTGACATCGATCTGGTGCGGCTGAACTTCAGCCCACAGTCACTCTTTTTGTTGAATGTCGTGCTGGGTTTTGTCATGTTCGGCGTCTCGCTCGAACTCAAGACCGACGACTTCAAGGAGGCCTTGCGCACGCCGCGCGCGCTGGTGATCGGGCTGCTCGGTCATCACCTCGTGTTTCCCGCCCTCACCTTCGGATTGGTGCTGCTGCTGGCGCCACGCCCGAGCATCGCACTGGGCATGATCCTGGTTTCGTCCTGCCCGGCCGGCAACATCTCGAACTTCCTGACCCATTTCGCGCGCGGCAATACGGCGCTCTCGGTCTCGATCAGCACCTTGTCGACGCTCACCGCTATCGTCATGACGCCGCTCAACGTCGCCTTCTGGGGTGGCCTCTACGCGCCGGCACAGCCGCTGTTGCGCCAGGTGGCCGTCAACCCGCTGGAGATGTTCCTGCATGTACTCTTGCTGCTCGGTCTGCCGCTGGTCATTGGCCTGTTCGTCTCGCGTCGCTGGCCGCGTTTCACGGCGCGTGCGCAAAAGCCGATGAAGATCTTCTCGCTGTTTTTCTTTCTGATCTTCGTGCTCGCGGCGCTGGGTGCGAACTGGCAATACTTCAAGCTCTATGTTGGCATGGTGGTGGGCGTGGTGTTCGTGCACAACGCCTGCGCCCTGCTCAGCGGCTACGCCATGGCGTTTGGCGTTGCGCTGCCCGAGCGCGACCGGCGTGCCGTGGCCATCGAGTGCGGCATTCAGAACTCGGGGCTGGGCCTGATCCTGATCTTCAGCTTCTTCGACGGCCTGGGCGGCATGGCTGTCATCACCGCCTGGTGGGGCATCTGGCATATCGTCGCCGGACTCACGCTGGCCACCTACTGGAGCCGGCACCCACCGGCCGTACTGCCGACATGACAGCCCGGCGCGTTCTCGTCACCGGCAGTTCCGGCTACCTCGGCAGCCAGGTCGTGGCTGCGCTGGCGCGGCGCAGCGACATCATTGCCATCGCGCTCGATCTGCGCGAGCCGGCGCAGCGCCTGCCGGGCGTGGCCTATGAAACGGCCGACATCCGCTCGGCCGAGGTCGCTGCCATCGTCGCGCGGCACCGGCCCGAGGTGGTGGTGCATCTGGCCTCGATCGTCACGCCAGGCAAGAACAGCAGCCGCGAATTCGAATACAGCGTCGATGTCGGCGGCAGCCGCAATCTGCTCGAAGCCTGTGTGCGCCATGCAGTGCGGCGCGTGATCGTGTCGTCGAGTGGCGCAGCCTACGGCTACCACGCCGATAGCCCGGACTGGCTCAGCGAAGACGACGCGCTGCGCGGCAACCCGAGCTTCGCCTATTCCTGGCACAAACGGCTGGTGGAAGAAATGCTGGTCGAGTACCGCACGCAACAGCCGCAACTCGAACAGGTCGTGCTGCGCATCGGCACCATCCTGGGCGCGACCGTCAACAACCAGATCACCGACCTGTTCAAGAAGCCGCGCCTGCTGGCCATCCGCGGCTCGGACAGCCCCTTTGTCTTCATTCACGATCAGGACGTGGTCGGTGCCATCCTGCACGGCGTCGACTCGTCCGTTTGTGGCATCTTCAATGTCGCGGGTGATGGCAAGCTCAGCATCTTCGAAATCGCGGCACGCCTGAACAAGCGCTGCCTGGTGCTGCCGGCCGGGTTGCTCAAAACGGCGCTGTGGCTGCTAAAGCAATTCGGCCTGACGCAGTACGGTCCGGAGCAGCTCGATTTCCTGCGCTACCGTCCCGTGCTTGACAACCAACGCCTCAAGACCCGGTTCGGCTATGTGCCCCAACTCAGCTCGGCCGAAGCGTTTGAACTCTGGTGCGCCGCCCAACGCCAAGCGCCGCCACCACACTGAGCGCCAGAGCCGCCGCCGCACCGAACAGCGTGGCGCCGTACCAGCCGCGGTCCATGAACAGGCCGAACAGCAGTGGCGAGACGGCCAGACCGGTGTCCAGGCCCGAATAGACCATGCCGTAGACCCTTCCCGTAGCACCCTGCGGCGTGGCCTTCTTGATCATCATGTCACGCGAGGGGCCGCCAATGCCAATGGCAAAACCAGTGCTCGCCAGCACCACCATGGTTAACGTGCCACCCAGCACGCCGGTGCCGCACAGCACCAGCAGCAGCGCACCCGAACCCATCGCCAGGGCGACGACGCGGTCACTGTTGGCGTTATGCGCCGCGATGAAGCCACCCACCAGCATGCCCAGCGCACCGCACAGCATGTAGGCCGACAGCGTCAGCGTGGCGGCCTCGATGCTCACGCCGTGCATGGCCTTGAGGATGGAAACGGAAAAACTCTGCACCACGGCCATCGTCATCGTGGACAACAGAAAAAAGCAGAAGCACCACCAGACCACCGGCAGTTTCATGAAGGCCATGCTGTGTTCAGTCGGTTGGTCCGGATGGCGCACGACGGCGCGCGTGCTCAGCTTGTCACGCTGCGTGACAAGCAACAGCAGGATGCACAGGTACAGCAGCGCCGCCGCCAGGTAGGCCGTGCGCCAGCTGTAGAGACTGCTCAGCGTGGCGAAGAACAGCGGTGCAGCGGCCCAGCCCAGATTGCCGGTCAGGCCGTGCGCACTGAAGGCATAGCCCAGGCGCGGCGCCGAGACGCGCTGGTTCAGGATCGTGAAGTCAACCGGGTGAAAGGTCGCGTTGCCCATGCCGGCCAGCGCTGCTACCAGGAGCAGACCGGTATAGCCCCTTACCATCGAGGCCGCAAAGCAGGCCAGCATGAAGATGCCCATGGCCGCAAACAGCAGTGGCCGCGCGCCGACGCGGTCCACCAGGAAGCCGGCCAGCGCCTGCCCGGTTCCGGAGATCACGAAGAAGGTGGTCATGAGCAGACCGAGCTCGGAGTAGCTCAGGCCGAACTCCTTCATGAACACCGGAAACATCAGCGGCAGCAGCAGATGGCCAAAGTGCGAGCTGGCATGGGCCAGTCCGACAAGTGAAATGATGCTGGCGTCCTGGCGCAGGGGAACGCCGGTCAGTGCCTTAGCATGGTTTGATGATTTCGGCATTCACGGTCTTCTTCTGGATGTTAGCCACCGATCTCGCTATCAGCCCACGACAGGACTGCGCGAAGCAGTGCATCCAACTCCTCACGCCTCATGCTGGATGTGATTTCGTCGTCATACCGAAACTCCACAGCAAACGGATTAAGGCAGCGCAGCGCATCGACTGAAACTGGCAATGCCATCCCATGCTCCAACAGGATTTGGGCCAACGCAGCGAGATCATGCGTGCGCCGCACCTCGATATCATGCCGTGTACACACGCCCTTGAGCGCCTTTTCAACCGCTTGCTGAACCTGAAAACCCAGTGCCGCGATTGTGGCCTTCGGCAAGGGAAGCAACAGTGCGAAGGTGTCACCGTCGCGCCGCGCCAGGCGCGACAGTCGACGCGCCTCTTCATGCGCTGGCGTCATGTATCAACTTTCCTTCTTTGGCCGCCCGGTATGGCAGCGTTCCCGGTACCTGGCTGCGGCGCGCAAACTCCTCACCCGACATGACAAGCACGTCAACGCCAACGCCCATAAATCCTATGGCTCGATGCAGTTTCAAGTACTCCTGAGCTTTGTCCGAGACCTGGTGTTCGATAACAAGAAGATCCAGATCGGAGCCCTCATCGGCATCACCCCGTGCATAAGAGCCGAACAGCATGACGCTTGCGGGACTGCTCGCCGCACTTGCGGCGCGACGTGCTGCATCGAGAATGGCATCTTGGGCCAACATAAAGCCTCGCTTTGGAAACGCCGGTATGGCGCCGCAATTCTATTCTTGAACTGCTGACGGCTTCAATCCCAAGGGATCTGTGGCATTGCCGTCCTCAATCAACGGTCCCATCTTGAAGATGCCGCTGATGCGCAGGGCCGGCGCGCCATCGGCTGTGATCAGTCCCTGACCGAACATCATGTTGCGCGTGGTGCGCAGCACGTCGGCCTCGCCCTGCACCCAACTGCCCAGCGGTGCTGCGCCCATGTAGTCGATCTGAAGACTGATGGTGGGCAGGAAACGGCGCTCCATCTCGTTTTGGTACATGGACGAACACGGAATCAGCATGTCGGCAAAGGTCGCCAGCATGCCGCCATGGCACATCTTCAGGGGATTGGTGTGGCGCCGCTCGACGCGAAAGCCCAGCAGCAGACGCCCTGCGTTCAACTTGCCGTAAAGCGGCCCGTTATGAAAGATGAAAGGGCCACCGACTTTAACGGCGCGAAAGCCGTCGGGAATTGCTTCGTCGGCATTGGCACTGACATCATCGAAATTGGCTGAAATGGGTTGATGCGTCATAGGCGCCATTGTCGCCCAGGCAGTGCCCGAACTGCGGCTGCCCTGTCGCGCAGTTCACACCATCCGGTCACGCCGCGCCAGTGTCGGGAACAGGCGCAGCCAGGCAGCCGCCACCAGCACGGTGCCGATGCCGCCCACGACCACCGAGCCGACCGGACCGAACCAGGCCGCCGTGGCGCCGGACTCGAATTCACCCAACTGATTGGAGGCACCGATAAAGATCGAGTTGACGGCTGAGACGCGACCCCGCATCTCATCAGGCGTTTCCATCTGCACCAGCGTCAGCCGTGTCACCACGCTGATGTTGTCGGCCGCACCGGTAATCACCAGCGCCAGCAGCGAGAGTCCGAAATGCGTGGACAGGCCGAACACGACCGTGGCCAGGCCGAAGACCGCCACCGCAGCCAGCAGGCGATGGCCAATGCGTCGGCGCAAGGGCCAGCGCATGAGCACTAGCGACATCAGCAGCGCGCCAAGCGCTGGGGCCGCGCGCAGCAAGCCCAGCGCCACGGGCCCGGTATGCAGGATGTCGCGTGCGTAGATCGGCAGCAAGGCGGTGGCGCCGCCGAGCAGAACGGCGAACAGGTCCAGCGAGGTTGCCCCCAGCAGCAGCTTGCGCTGCCAGACAAAGCCGAAACCGGCCAGTACCGTAGCCCAGTTGGCCGCGAGTTGGGACGGGCGATGCGGGTAACGCACGAACAGCGTGAGAGTGCCGGCGAGCAGGAACAAGGCCAGACTGCTGGCATAAACGGTGGTGGCGCCGCTCACATAGAGCAGGCCACCGAGTGCCGGCCCGCAGATGATGGCAGCCTGCATACCGCTGGTGCTCAAGGCAATCGCGCTTTGCAGCAAGACCTGCGGCACCAGCGAGGGCGTCAACGCCTGCTGCGCCGGCATCTGGAAGGCGCGTGCCACGCCCAGAACGACCGAGATCGCCAGAATCAGTTCGCGTGTGGCAAAGCCACCCTGGGTCGCCAGCACCAGCAGCAGCGCGACGCCCGCCTGCAGGAACATGCAGGCGGCAAAGATGCGGCCACGATGCAAGCGATCAGCCAGATGACCGGCCGGCAGCGTCATCAGCAGAGCCGGCAGAAACTGGAACAGTCCGACCAGACCGAGATCCCAGGCGCTGCTGGTGATGTCGTACATGTGCCAGGCCAAGGCTACCATCAGCATCTGGTTGGCCATGACGCCGCTGACACGCGCCAGCCAGAAACGCATGAAGGGTCGCTGGGAAAAAAGTTGGGCCAGGTGCGGTTTGGGCATGCACCGAGGTTAGCAGCAGTTGGCCGCCGATCCACGTTATGATGCCGTGCGAATCCGCCAACCCTTCTGCCACACTCTGCCATCGCAAGGACTCTCCAGCCTGATGTGGCTCCTCAAAACCCCTGAAAGAATGTTGCCGCGACCGTTGCTTCGCTTGTTTCTGACGGCACTGCTGCTCGTCATCAATGCCTTTGCCGGTTACGCTTTTGCGGCCGTCGCAGAGGTGCATTCGGCGGACGCCATGCGCGCGCTGCACGGCGCCATGAGCGACACCTTGCGCAACAATCCGTATCAGCAGCCGATCCAGATTGAATCAAGCGAAGCCGGGCCGCGCATCAAAAGCGATATCTACGCCGAGATTGGCTTCCCGTTTGCCAGCGTCAGCAAAGCGCTCAGCGACCCGACCCAGTGGTGCGATATCCTGTTTCTGAACATCAACCTCAAACAGTGCCGTTTGTCACTCGGCCCATCCGGTCCGAGTCTGCTGCTCAGCGCGGTCAGAAAATACAACCACACACTTGACCAGGCGATTAACTTGAGCTTCAAGTACCAGGCAGCGCTGGCAACGCAGGACTACCTGGAGGTCGAACTGGCGGCGCCCGAAGGCCCGTTTGGCAGCAGCAATTACCGCATTCTGTTGCAGGCAATCCCGCTGCCGGGTGGGCGCAGCTTCCTGCATTTTTCCTATTCCTACGAGTCGACTGCGTTGACACGCATGGCGACGAAGGCCTACCTGGCAACCTTCGGGCGTGGCAAGGTGGGATTCACGGTCATCGGGCGGCAAGCCGACGGCACGCCGCAATTCATCGGCGGCATACGCAGTCTGGTGGAGCGCGGTGCCATGCGCTATTTTCTGGCCCTGGAAGCCTATCTCGATGCACTGGGGGCGCCGCCGCAGGAACAGTTTGAGAAACGACTCGGCTACTGGTATTCCGCCACTGAACGCTTCCCGCGTCAGTTGCACGAAGTTGATCGGGCCACCTACCTTGAGCTCAAGCACTCTGATCGCCAGCGCCGCTAATCACGACGGATTGGGCGATTGGTCCTGATGGCGACAGCGCCGGCGGAGATGCCGTTGAGCACCTTGGTGTAGCCCTGCTGCGTCAGGAACTGCACGGCCTGCCCGGAGCGCGCGCCGGACTGGCAATACAGAATGGTCTGGCGCGCCTTATCCGGTGCTACGCTTTCATAGGTCTGCACGAAGCGCTCCAGTGGCAGGTTCACGGCGCCATCGACATGACCGGACGCGTATTCAGCGTCCGAGCGCACATCGATCAGCAAGGCGTCCGCATCCCATGCGGGCGGCGATGCATCAGGGGAAGATTGTTGGCCAAACCAGTTCACGCGCTGCTTTCAGTGATTGAGTGCTGGCATCTTATGCCAAGACCGCCATGTCGGCGCGGAGAGACATGGCTCTGTGCAGAAGATCGCGTCAGTTGTCGGCGAGCATCTGCTCAATGACCATGCGGAACGGTACGTTTGAAATGCTGGTTTCTCCGCGGAACGGCTGATCCAGAATCATGATCAGTCCGACGACCATGCCCAAGGCACCGAAATAGGCCGCCAGGACACCGGCACGTCGCGTGTCGAGTTTGGTGCGACCCGCCGCCACGCAACCGAGCAGCATGAGAATGGCAATATAAAGCCAGAAAATTCGTGGCGACGAGGCAGTTGCCAGTTGGTAGCGCAAAAGCCGGGAGTTCTCCAGTTTGGTCAAGGAATTCAGAATCTTTTCGGTATACGACGACAGCCCCGACTCCTGCACGTTGTTGCGCACTGATCTACGCAAACCCAGAACCGATTGTTCGGCGGCAGCGGACAACGAGGGCGTGGCCTGTGCCAGGGAACGCCATTCATCATTGACGACCGCCTTGAGGTAGTTGCTCAAATGCCTTTTTTGCTCGTCCGTGAAACTGCCCTTCTGCAAATCCAGAAGGTGAAGGTACTGTCTTACTTCGAGCGCCTCACTGACCACACTGTCCTCGGCCTTGCTGAAATTGGAACGGACATCACCCAAGGTGATCGCCAGCAGGAACACCAGAAACGCAAATATGCTTTTTTCAACCATCTCAAGCAGTGCATCGGAATCCAGATTCTGGTTGCCGAAGAAAAACCGGTTTGAAAGGAAGGCGATCAACACCCCAAAGATGGCACAAAATAGAAGAAACTCGGCCATGATGGCGACGTCAGCGGTTGAGGCGATATGCGTCAACAGCAGATTTGAAAAATTCATATGCATCATCGAAAAACAAGGGAAATGATCGGGGCTGGCGCTGGGTCCGCCGCTGGCTGATGCGCGAAGCATACCCCAGCGCAATGCGCACCAATCCCGTGCTAAACCAGAGCCCCATGCTTGGCCTGACAGAGGAAAACCATACGCTACGAATATCAAAGATAGAACGAAGTTAGGTCTGCTGGACGCGGCCCTGGCGGCCGGCCTTCTCATGCCACTGGCGGCCCAGTCGACGCCTGGGAAATCAGCGCAAGCGCGGACGGTCGCGTATTTCCAATCGGTTCGGACGCAGCCGCCACTGCTCTGGGCCTTCCTCAAGAACATGCCCAAAGGCGCTGACCTGCACAGCCATCTGTCGGGGGCGATCTACGCTGAATCGATGATCGACTGGGCGGCGCAAGATGGACTGTGCGTTGATCAAAAGACGCTGGTTCTCAGCCAGCCGCCCTGCGCCGAGGCGATGGGGCAGGTTCCAGCGAAGAACGCACAGACCGACCCGCTGCTCTTTCGGCACATGATCGACGCCTGGTCCATGCGCAACCCGCTAGCATCCGGGCTCAGCGGCCACGACCTGTTCTTTGACAGTTTCGACAAGTTCAACGCCGCCACCGCCAAACGCGATGGCGACATGCTGGCAGAAGTGGCCGCGCGCGCCAGCGCCGGGCGTGTGAGTTACCTCGAACTGATGACGACGCCGGCCTTTTCCGAGACCTATAAAGTGGCCACCCGCGTTGGCTGGAATGATGATTTCGCCAGCATGCGCCGATCACTGCTGGAAAACGGCTTGTCCAATCTGGTCAAGGCGGTTGCCGACAATCTGGACCATGCCACGCAAAGACAGCGCAACATTCTGCACTGCGCCACGCCCCAGGCCGATGCCGCCTGCGATCTGACGCTGCGCTACCTCTATCAGGTATTGCGCGGCATGCCCAGGGAGGTCGTTTTCACGCAAATGCTGCTCGGCTTCGAACTGGCCAGTCGAAACGCGCGGTTTGTCGGCCTGAATCTGGTCATGCCCGAAGATGCGTTGGTACCGATGCGCGATTTTGCATTGCACATGCGTTTGCTCGACTATCTGCACGGTCTCTATCCCAAGGTGCAGATCACGCTCCATGCGGGTGAGCTGGTGCCGGGACTGGTGCCGCCAGAGGGCCTTCGCTCACACATCCGTGATTCGATCGACATCGGGCATGCCAGCCGTATCGGCCACGGCGTTGATGTCATGCAGGAAGACGATGCGGTCGGGCTGTTGAGAAAGATGGCCAGCCGCCGGATCCTGGTTGAAGTCTGTCTCACCAGCAATAGCGGCATCCTGGGCGTCAGCGGCGCGCAGCACCCCTTGGCGGCCTACCTCAAATATGACGTTCCAGTGGCCCTGGCAAGCGACGATGAGGGTGTCTCGCGTTCCGAGATGACACGGCGAGTATGTGAAGGCAGTACAGGAGCAGCAGCTCGATTACCAGCAGTTGAAAACCATGTCCCGCAACAGCCTGCAGCATGCGTTTGTCGAAGGCGCGCCGCTGTGGCAGGACGCGCAGCGCTTGCGCCCCGTCACGGCCTGCGGCGCTGATCGCTCGGGTCTGAAGAAGACGAGCGCGCAGTGCCGCAGCTATCTGGAACAGAATCTGAAGGCACGGCTGCAGTGGGAACTGGAAGCGGCCTTCACAAAGTTCGAGAGCGGATTTTGACGCTATGAGCGTGCTGGCCTATTGCGCCAGCGACGGCGCAATCGCAAGCGCGCTGGCTTCCGCCACACAATCGCGATCAGGTTTCAGGCCTTTGCTGTGCGCTGCCGCAAGCTCGGCTTTGGCCGCATCCAGATCGGCGCGAAATTCTTCCTGTTCATGCAGTCGGGCCACGGTTGCAGCTGCCACGTTGCGGGCCTGAACCACGTCGCTGTGCCAATGCGCGTTGCAGACATTGCGGCTCTCGCCAAAACTCAGGCCACGCAACACGATGGCATCGGTCTGGGCCGGCGACAGTTCGGCCAGGATCAGCGCCCAGCCCCAGCCGGCGGCCGTGTGGCCCGATGGATAGGAGCCGTCCTTCGCCAACATGGCTTTGTCTTTTGGCGTGCAGATGGGCTCCAGATTCCAGACAAAGGGGCGCGAGCGCTTGTAGTGAATCTTGGCAGCATAGGTGGACCCGCCGAGATCGGCCAGTGTGCGGCGCAGCAGCTTGTACAGGCGCGGCGTGGCGGCCTCGCTGATGGGCGCGTTCACGGCACAGGAGAAGGTTCCAGCCGCGTGCGGAAAACTCAGGTCTGCATCCGAACTTGCCAGCGCCCAGCGGGCTGTGTCGCGCAGGAGGAAACTGCGGCGGCTGATCTCTTGGTCCAGCATCAAGGCTGACGAATCGGCCGCCGGCGCCGGGGGCACCAGGGCCAGACTGTTGGGTAGCGCTGTGGGCGCAAGGTAGCCGACCAGCATTCCGGTGAAACCAGCCGGCACGGCGATGGTCTCAGTCTGGGCCTGCAGCGTGGCACAACTGGTGGCCACGGTCGCAACGGCCGCGCGCAGGCACAATTTCTTCCATGTCGACATTTTTGCATTCATCGGATACTCCAATCAAGCGCAGGAATTTGGGATCGGTACTTTTTGTCCGTCGAGGTTTCCGTTGCAAGCTAGCGCGCCGTGGCAAGCGCAATCGCTTGTTGAGGAAGTGCAAGCAGTACCGTAAAGCCGGTAGAGAGATGCTAAAGGCGCTGGCGTGGCAAACCTTTGCCAGAACGCGCCATACCTTTGCTGAACGGAAATATTTTTGACATCCGCGCCGCCAGCACCACGATGCGCAGTGGACAGTGAAACAATAGCGTCATGCTAAGCCCTTCTCCCGCGCCCGCCCACGCCGCACGAATTCTGGTTGTTGACGATCGCGAAGAAGATCGGCACCTGCTCGCGGATTTTCTGCGCCGACAGGGCTATCGACTTTATGTGGGTGTCGATGGGCGCGATGGCGTGGAGAAAGCTCTCTACATCCAGCCTGATCTGATTCTGATGGATGTTCACATGCCGATTTGCGATGGCCTTGCCGCCTGCCGGCTGCTCAAGGCAGAGCCGACGACGATGGCGATTCCCTTGATCTTCCTCACCGCTGCGGCCTTGCCTGAGGAGCGGGTGCGGGGCCTGGTCGAGGGCGCTGTGGACTACATCACCAAGCCCTTCAATTTCGACGAAGTGCGTTTGCGCGTCTGCATACACCTGAACGCCGCGCAGGCCAACAACCATCCGGCCAACGCGCATGAGGTGGCCGGCCCAAGCGGGTCGGTCGATGCTGCCGTATTCCTGGCCGCACAACGGCGACTGCTTGACGATCTGGCCGCGACGCCGGAGTTGGCAAGTCTGGCACGCAGCGTCGGTACCAATACGCGCCAACTCAATGACGCGTTTCGCAAATACGCCGGTGTCACCGTGTTTGACTACCTGCGCGAAGCCCGCATGAAAGAGGCGCGCCAGCTGTTGTGCGAAACCAGCCTGGAAGTGCAGACCATTGCCAATGACCTCGGTTATGGCAGCGCGGCCAACTTCTCGACGGCGTTTCGCGAACGCTTTGGTTTGTCACCCCGCCAGTACCGCCAGGCGCCGCCCGAGGCCCCGAAAGGCCCATGACGGCGGGGTTGTTGCGCCGCTTGCTATGGCTGCTGATCTGCCTGAGTGCATTGGGCAGCGCAAGGGCGCAGTCACAGGGCCTTGATATCGGGGTGGCAGACAAGCAGGTCAATGTCTGGGGACAGTTGGCGATTCTGGAAGACCCGAGCGCCGCAATGACACCCGCCACGGCGCTGGCGCAACCGGGTTGGCAAATGGCCACGCCGCGCCTGATGAGCAAGGGCTCCAGCAAGTCGGCATTCTGGCTGCGCCTGATTGTCGACAACCAGACACCGGAGAAGGTCACGCGCTGGTTGAGTCTGGGTTCGCAGCAACTTGAACATGTCGACTTTTACCGCATGGCGCCGGGCAGTAAACAAGTACAACAGTTCCTGAAGGGCGGCGCTGCGCAGGCCCGCAAAGCGATGCCGCTGGCCGGCAGAACTTTCGTCTTTCCGGTCTCGCTGGCCAGCGCGCAAGAGGCGACTTTGCTGCTGCGCATCCAGGGGCGTACGACCCTGTCGATGGAGGTCGGCCTCTGGGACCCGGCCGCTTTGCGCGAGCAGGAAGCCGGCAATGACTTGGCCCACCTGATTCCGTTGACCGCATTGTTGACTGTGGCGATTTACTTGTTGGTGCATTCACTGGCACGGCTGGACCGCCCACTTATGTTGCTGGCCGCCTGGTTATTCCTGGCTGCGCTGCACGATTTGGCCTACGGTGGCTATCTGAATCGTTATATTTTGACCGGTGGTGGCGAACTGAGCGTGCGGACCTCGGTGGTGCTGGCAAATTTGGCAATCGCGATGTGCACCGCGTTCATGTATACCTTTCTCGAACTTTCACGCCTGAAATTCTGGCGCAAGATCTATGTGACCCTACCCTTGATCTTCCTGACCATCGCGCTGGGCGCGGCGTTTAGCAATCTGCAGCTGTTTATTGCACTGACGAACGGCTGCCTGCTGGCATTCTTGCTGATCTGGCCGCTGTCCATGCTGTTGGCATGGCGCCAGCGCTTGCCCAACGTCGGAATCTTCTTCGTTTCCATTGCCAGTCAGTGGCTCATCCTGATTCTGCGCTTGGCAACTGTGCTGGGGATTGCACCCATCATGGTGGACCACGACAGTCTGGCCATCACGCTACTGCTGGGATTCACGCTGGTTCTGCTGTATTTTGTGGTGCGCCGATCCATCACTGAGCACCAGGCGCAAACCGATTCGCAGGCGGCACTCTGGAAGCTTAATCTGGCGCAGCAGGGGCACCTGGAAGAGGCGGTCCGTTCGCGCACCCTGGCCTTGCAGGAGGCCGTTATCGCAGCCGACGATGCCAACCGGGCCAAGAGTGATTTCCTGGCACGCCTGAGCCACGATCTGCGCACGCCGCTGACGGCCATCATTGGCTACGCCGAAATGATCATCGCGGCCGGCCGACCCGACGCGCAGAACGGACGCATCATCCGGCGCAGTGCCCAGCACCTGCTAGCCCTGCTCAATGATCTGATCGACTATGCGCGTGGCAGTGCCCAACCCAATGCCTTGCTGGTGCTGCCGGTCTATACCGCCGCCTGGCTCGAGAGCATCGCAACCGATGCCACGGCCCTGGCCGCCAAGCACGGCAATAGCTTCGAATTCAAGATTTTCGGAAAACTGCCGCTGGTGCTGGAAATGGACGCCAAGCGTCTGCGCCAGGTGCTGGAGAACCTGCTGACGAATGCAGCGAAATTCACCAGCCATGGGCACATCGAGTTCCATGTCACGGCTTCAGCCGAGGCCAGTGCCGATGACTATGGCCCCCTGCACTTCATCTTTACCGTGCGTGACACCGGGCTGGGCATTCCAGCGGAGGAACTGACGCACATATTCGAGCCGTTTCAGCGTTTGAAAGGGGTCGAGCACTACGAGGGGCTTGGCCTGGGCCTGGCGATCGCACAGCAGTGGGTCACACGCATGGGCGGTTCGATTGCGGCCACCAGCGTTCTGGGCGCCGGCACGAGCATACAGGTTCGCCTTGCGCTGCAGCCGGCCAGCGAGGATTCGCTGTCGCATCAGAATCAGATTCTCGACGAAGGCTTGCCGCCTGAACTCGACGGCCGCGGCTACCGGATCTGGATTGTTGAAGACAGCCACATCATTCGCAATATGTTATGCGCCGAGTTGAATGGTCTGGGCTTTACGGTGGTTCCGATTGGCAACGGACAGGAGGCCATTGAACGCATGGGGCAGCGCGCCGTCAAGGCGCCCGATCTGATTCTGACCGATCTGCAAATGCCGTTCGCCGATGGCCAGGCGGTATTGAAGATGGCGCGTGCGAAGTGGGCGCTGATTCCCGTGGTCTTGCTGACAGCAACCCATGATTGGGCCAGCCATGGGGATAGCGGATTCTCGGCCGTCTTGCCCAAACCGGTCAGTCTCACGCTACTGCGTCAGTCGATGGCCCGCTTGCTGCATCTGGAAATACACAACCAGGCGATTGACACGGCCCGCCCGCCCATGGTTTATCCGGAACAGAAATACCTTGATGAAGCCCTGCTACTGATCCGGATGGGCGCCATCTCCGACCTGGTTGACTGGGCCACCACGCTGGCCGAAAAACATGGGCAGTGGAGCGCCTTTGCCGATTGGGCCAAGGATCTGGCAGACCGGGGAAATCTGAAGGACTTGGCGAAACTGTGTGAAGCAGCCCAAAACGATCATGCTGATGTGCAGCAGAAGCGGGCGTTAACGTGACGCCAACAAACAGGTCACTGTTCTGGCGGCCAGTACAAGCGCATCGGGTTGTCGATCAGCAGTTTGCGTTGCAGTTCGGCCGTACTTGCAATGTGCGGGATGAAGTCGACCAGCAGGCCGTCGTCGGGCATATGGTCTTTCAAATTCGGATGCGGCCAGTCAGTGCCCCATAGCACCCGATCCGGGAAGGTCTCGACCACGCGCCTGGCAAATGGCACGACATCGCGGTAAGCATCACGTTCACCATTCAATGCCTTGGGGCCGGTCACGCTAAGCCGTTCCGGGCAGCTGACCTTGCACCAGACATGCTCGTGTGCCCGCATGAACCGCATGAACAGTTCAAACTCAGGCCCGTTGACCGGCTTGGCAAGGTCCGGTCGCCCCATGTGGTCCACCACCACCGGGGTCGGCAGGGCCGTGAAGAAGTCCCATAGCTCGGGCAGGTCCAGTGCCTCGAAATAGATCACCACGTGCCATCCCAGCGCCTTGACGCGCGCGGCGATCTCCATCAGTTCGGCCTTCGGCGTGCAGTCCACCAGCCGTTTGACGAAGTTGAAGCGCACGCCGCGCACGCCAGCGCTGTGCATGGCTTCGAGTTCGGCGTCGCTCACGCTGCGCTTGACGGTGGCAACACCTCTTGCCAGCCCATTGGAACGCACCAGCGCGTCGAGCATGGCGCGGTTGTCAGCGCCGTGGCATGTGGCCTGCACGATGACATTGCGTGCAAATCCCAGTTGATCCCTCAGCGCAAACAACTGGCCGGCCGATGCGTCACACGGCGTGTACTTGCGCTCGGCTGCAAATGGAAATTCGGCGCCGGGACCGAAGACATGGCAATGGGCGTCAACGCTTCCGGCTGGCACCTGAAAGCGCGGCTTGCTCGGATTCGGGTACCAATCGAGCCAACCTGGCGTCTTTTGAAACTCCATTGCGTGCGTGTCAATCGGGTTTGATGTTGGCTTCCCGGATCAGCTTTTCGTAACGGCTGCGCTCGGAATGAATCAGAGCGGCAAACTGCTCGGTCGTGCCGGGAATCACTTCGCCGCCAACCCCCGTCATGCGCGCGCGCACTTCAGGCATTTGCAGCGCCTTCTGCACCTCTGCATGCAACTTCACGATGATGGACTTGGGCGTTGCGGCCGGGGCCAGCAAACCATACCAGACCGAGGCCTCGAAGCCAGCAAAGCCGGACTCAGCAATCGTCGGCACCTCAGGGAAGATCGGGCTGCGTGTGGCACTGAGCACCGCCAGCACCTTGAGCTTGCCGCTCTTCACGTGGGGCAACACCTCGAGCGCATTGACCGCGACCAGTGGCAGCTGGCCGCCGATGGCGTCGGTAATGGCCTGCGCACCCCCGCGATAGGGAACGTGCATCAAGGAGATTCCGGCAGCGCGTGCAAAAAGCTCGACGGCCATGTGCGGCGTGGAACCGTTGCCCGGCGTCGCAAAAGCAATCGATCCTGGTTTAGCCTTGGCCGCTTCGATCAATTTGGCAACGTTGCCGTAGGGTACGCTGGCATTGGCTGCGATCACCACTGGCACGCGGCCGATCAGGGCGATTGGCAGCAGGTCCTTTTCGGCGTCGAAGGGCGCAGGTTGGTACAGCGCCATATTGGCGGCCAGCGCGTTGGCCGCCATCAGCAGCGTGTAGCCGTCGGCCGGCGCGTCAATGACGGATTTCACGGCGATGTTGGTTCCGGCACCAGGCTTGTTGTCGACGATGAAGGACTGACCCATCGTCATGGCCAGGCTTTGCCCAACGGTGCGAGCCACGATGTCGACCGCGCCGCCGGCGGCGTAGCCGACCACGATGCGCACCGGTTTGGTCGGGTACTGCTGCGCGTTGGTCAGCAGCGGCACGGCCGCCGCCAGGCTTGCCAGCATCGCGCGTCGGGTGAGTTGGCCAGGGATGTCATAGGTCTTCATGGGTTTTCTCTCAGGTGTGAAGCGTGTGTTCTGTCATTCGCCGCGTGCCGTGCCGCGCAGGCCGGCCCGTTGCACGATCAATTGCAGCTGGCCGCTGGCCACTGCGTCCTGTCCAAAGCGCACGAGGTAGCTCAGGCCGGCGCTGCGGCCCTTAGGAATCGCGATGGCCAGCGCCTCGTAGCCCCAGCGCCCGTCCAGCACGCGTGAATTCGGCAAGCTGTCCGACAGCTCGAACAGGATGCCTTTGTTGGTGGCAAAGGCATCGATCGCGTGCTGGCGCAGCAAGGCCTGCGCCTGTGTCAGTGAAGCCGCTGGTACCAGGGTCGCCTGCTTGAACTGGCGAGCGAGCACGCCTTGCGAGGTGCTGCCCTGACTGACCCCGATGCGCATGCCGGCTTGGTCCACATCCGATACCGCCTGGATCGGCGAATCCGGCAGCACCAGATAGCCGAGTTCGAGCCGGATCAGCGTCGGCGCAAAGTCGACATCGCGCGCGCGGCTCTCGGAGGCGTTGGTCACGGTGAAGTCGACATTACCCGCTTTCAGCGCGTCAATCACCTGCGCCACGCGGGCGAATTCCACCACGATGACCGGCACACCGAGCTGCGCGCCCAGGGCGATCCCCAGATCGTGCGCGACACCGGCCTTGGCACCAGCGATCATCACCATCGAAGTGGGACTGCCCGCGTAGACACCGACGCGCAGCGCCGCGCTCGGTGTCAGTGCCGCCAGCGTCGCCGCATCGGGCCTGGGAGCATTTGCGGCACAGCCGGCCAGAACCGCCATGGCCGCCAGCAGGGCGGTCAGCAGGAGACGTCGGAGCCTGTTCATCAGAAATCCTTCAAGGCGTGGCGAATCAGTCGATGTAGCGCAGGCCGGCCTTGGCCAACGGTTCGCGCATCTTGTACATATCGAGCCCCAGCACACCGGCAGCGAACTGGGCGCGCTTGTCAGCCTCCAGGCTTTCGCGCGTGGCGGCGGCATCGGCCACCTGCTGCGCGATCGCAGCGGGCACGACGACCACGCCGTCGACGTCGGCAATCACGACATCGCCCGGGTTCACCGCAGCACCGGCGCAAACCACCGGGATATTGACCGACCCTAACGTCGCCTTGATCGTGCCCTTGGCATGGATGGCCCGGCTGAACACGGGAAAGCTCATCTTCTCCAACTCGTCGACATCGCGCACGCCGCCGTCGATCACGAGGCCACACGCGCCACGCGCCTGAAAACTGGTCGCCAGCAGATCACCAAAGAAACCATCGAAGCTGTCACTGGTACAAGCCGCCACGACCACGTCGCCGGGTCTGAGCTGCTCGGCCACCACATGCATCATCCAGTTGTCACCGGGTTGCAGCAGCACGGTCACGGCTGTGCCACAGATGCGGGCGCCCCGGTACACCGGTCGCATATAGGGCTGCATGAGGCCGACGCGGCCCATGGCTTCGTGAACGGTCGCGACACCGAAGCGCGACAGTTGCGTCACGGCGGCGGAATCCGCGCGCGTGATGTTGCGTTTGACGATGCCCAAGTTGTTCATGTCCATGCTTATCGGCCCTTTGCTTGCAGCGCCGCATCGAGTCGCGGAAAGACGCGCCGCACATTGCCTTCGTAGATCTGGAAGCGGTCCGCGTCGCTGAGGATTTTCGAGTTCTCGATATAGCGTTTGGTATCGTCGAAATAGTGGCCGGTCTGCGGGTCGATGCCGCGCACCGCGCCGATCATTTCGGAGGCAAACAGCACGTTCTTCACCGGAATCACGGTGTTCAGCAGATCAATGCCCGGCTGGTGGTAGACGCAGGTGTCGAAGAAAATGTTGTTGAGCAGTTGTTCTTCCAGCAGCGGCTTCTTGAGCTCCTGCGCCAGACCGCGAAAGCGGCCCCAGTGGTAGGGCACGGCGCCGCCGCCATGCGGGATGAGGAAGCGCAGCGTCGGAAAGTCCTTGAACAAGTCACTGGTCAGGCACTGCATGAAGACCGTGGTGTCGGCGTTCAGGTAGTGGGCGCCGGTGGTGTGAAAGCAGGCATTGCAACTGGTGCTGACATGGATCATCGCCGGGATGTCGTACTCGACCATCTTCTCGTAGATCGGGTACCAGTGGCGGTCGCTCAGCGGCGGTGAAGTCCAGTGTCCGCCCGACGGATCGGGATTGAGGTTGATGCCGACATTGTCGTATTCCTTGACGCATTTCTCCAGCTCGGGAATGCAACTGCGCGGATCGACACCCGGTGACTGCGGCAGCATGGCCACCGGGACGAAGTGGTCGGGAAACAGTTGGCTGACGCGAAAGCACAGCTCGTTGCAGATGGCAGACCAGGCGCTGGAGACCTGGAAGTCGCCGATGTGGTGCGCCATGAAACTCGCGCGCGGCGAGAACAGCGTGATGTCGCTACCGCGCTCGCGCATCAAACGCAACTGGTTGCTCTCGATCGACTCGCGCAGTTCGTCATCGCTGATTCTCAGGTCCGATGCCTTTGGCATCCGTGCCGGGTTCTTGATGCCGGCAATCTGCGCCTGGCGCCAGGTCTCCAGCGCCTTGGGCGCCGTCGTGTAGTGACCGTGGCAGTCAATGATGAGGGGTTTCTTCATGTCATTTCCTTATTCTGCCGCTGTTCAATGGCCAGCCCACACTGCGGCGGGCACCATGGCCTGGCCTTGCATCAGCAGGCGCGCCGTTCGCAGCAAGGCTGCCCGCGTCACCTGTTGAACATTGGCCGGATCGGTTTCGAGTTCGACGCTGAATTCCCCACTTGGATGTTCCACCGACACGGTCTTGTTAATCCCCTGCGGCATGACGGCAATCCCTTCGCAGACCGAGCCGCGCAGCACGCAGGCTGTGCCGACGGTCACGGCCGCCAGTACGCCGATGGCATCGTGACAGACATGGGGAATGAAGCTGCGCGTGCTGATGGCGCCGCCAGCACGCGGCGCGGCAATCAGCGTCATCTTGGGGTAATTTTTGGCCGTGACGTCGCCCAGCCCCATGGCGTGTCCGGCGACGCTGCGCAGGCGCTCGATGCGGCTCTTCAGATCGGTGTCGACGTTCAGGGCAGCGACGTCTTCATAACCGCTGCGCCCCATGTCGGCGGCCGTTAAGAGGACCAGGGGCATGCCATTGTCGATGCAGGTCACCTCGACGCTGAACGCCGCAGCCCCGGCTTGCGCGGGGACGTGGAGCATGTCCTTCACCTGCCCGGTGGGCAAGAGGCTTGCAGCGACCGAGCCCGCAGTGTCCAGAAAATTGATGCTGATCGGCGCGGCCGAGCCAGGCACGCCGTCGATTTGCGCAGCGCCGGCGTATTCGACATGACGGCCGTGCAAACCCTGGGGTGTCTGCACGGTTACATCGCAACGCATACCGGTATTGAGTGTGAGCACACGAAAGCTGCTGCTATCGCCCTGTGGCT
>CAIXNB010000028.1 GCA_903920695.1 uncultured beta proteobacterium | reverse complement strand
CCGTGGACAACTGCTTTGCCACGCCGGTGTTGCAGCGCCCGCTGGCGCTGGGTGCCGACATCGTGATGCATTCGGGCACCAAGTACCTCGATGGACAGGGCCGCGTGATGGCCGGCGCCTTGTGCGCGAGCCAGCAACTGGTCAACGAGAAATTCCTGCCCGTGCTCAAGAGCGGGGGCATGACGCTCGCGCCCTTTAACGCCTGGGTCGTGCTCAAGGGTCTGGAGACGCTCGACATCCGCATGCGGGCGCAGGCCGCGCAGGCGCTGCAACTGGCGCAGTGGCTGGAGCAGCATGCCGCCGTGCAGCGTGTCTTTTATCCTGGTCTGCCGAGTCACCCGCAGCATCAATTGGCGATGGCGCAGCAGTCGGGCATCGGCGGCGCCGTGCTGTCGTTCGAGGTCAGGGCCAGCAGCCCCGAGCAGGCGCGCGCGCGCGCCTTCCACGTGCTCGACAGCATGCAACTGCTGTCGCTCTCAACCAACCTGGGCGACACGAAAACGCTGGCCGCGCATCCGGCCAGCACCTCGCATGGGCGTCTGACCGAAGCGCAGCGCCAGGCCGCCGGCATCGGCCAGGGTCTGATTCGCGTCGCCGTCGGGCTTGAGCATCTTGCCGATATTGAAAACGATTTGTCGCGTGGCCTGAGTACCATGTACACACTGAAATGACCCAAAAAAACCCGCACCCGCTTCGCCCCCTCTCCGACGGGCTTCATCCACCTCGGCAACATCCGCTCGGCCCTGTATCCGTGGGCCTTTGCACGCGCCACCGGCGGCGACTTCATCCTGCGCATCGAAGACACCGACCTTGAGCGCTCGACCCAGGCTGCAGTGGACGTCATCATCGACGGCATGTCCTGGCTCGGCCTCGACTATGACGAAGGTCCGTTCTACCAGATGCAGCGCATGGATCGCTACAAGGTGGTATTGGCCGAGTTGCAGGCCGCCGGCCACGTCTACCCCTGCTACATGAGCATGGCCGAACTCGATGCGCTGCGCGAGCGCCAGACGGTAGCCAAGGAAAAACCACGTTATGACGGCACCTGGCGGCCAGCGCCGGGCAAGACCCTGCCGGCTTTTCCCCAGGGTGTGAAGCCGGTGCTGCGCTTCAACAACCCGCAGGGCGGCTCGGTGGTGTGGGAGGACAAGGTCAAGGGCCGTATCGAGATCAGCAACGACGAACTTGACGATCTGGTGATTGCGCGCCCGGACGGCACGCCTACCTACAACTTTTGCGTCGTGGTGGACGACATCGACATGGCGATCACCCATGTGATTCGCGGCGATGACCACGTCAACAACACGCCGCGCCAGATCAACATCTTTCGCGCACTGGGCAAGGAGCCGCCGGTCTACGCCCATCTGCCCACCGTGCTCAACGAGCAGGGCGAGAAGATGAGCAAGCGCAACGGCGCCAAGCCGGTCACGCAGTACCGTGACGAAGGCTATCTGCCCGATGCCATGGTGAACTATCTGGCACGCCTCGGCTGGAGCCATGGTGACGATGAAATCTTCAGCCGCGAACAGTTTTTGCAATGGTTCAACCTGGATCACCTGGGCCGCAGCGCGGCGCAGTTTGACGAAGCCAAACTGCGTTGGGTTAACGCTCAGCATCTGAAGGCCATGACCGATGAGGCGCTGGCGCCTGTGGTGCGCGAGCAATTGCAACGGCGTGGCATCGTGGCCGACGAGCGCTTGGCGAGAATCTGCGCGCTGTTCAAAGACCGCAGCGACACCACCGTCGTGCTGGCCGATTGGGCGGCCCGCTTTTACGCGGATGTTGCACCCAAGGCCGAAGAAGTGGCGCAGCACGTTACCGAGGCCATCAAGCCCGCGCTGCAACAGTTGTGCGACAAATTGGCCGCGTGCACCTGGGACAAGCCATCGATCGCTAGCGCCATCAAAGAAGTGCTGACGGCCTGCGCCATCAAGATGCCGCAGCTTGCGATGCCGGTGCGCGTGCTGGTGCTGGGAACGGCGCAAACGCCATCGGTGGATGCGGTGCTTGAATTGCTTGGTAGAGAAAAAGTGCTGGCGCGTCTGCGGGCAGCATGACATTTCAAGTTATAATTTGAGGCTTGGAAATCAAGAATAGCTGAGACAGCAATGAATCAGGTGTTCTCGGTAACGGGGGTATAGCTCAGCTGGGAGAGCGCTTGCATGGCATGCAAGAGGTCAGCAGTTCGATCCTGCTTACCTCCACCAATTTTCTCGAAATACTTCGATAACTTGTTGATATCGAAGCGGTAACGGAAGTTCCAAGGTTTAAGACCCCATCGTCTAGAGGCCTAGGACACTACCCTTTCACGGTAGGTACCGGGGTTCGAATCCCCGTGGGGTCGCCAGGTTATGCAGCAATGCATCGCGAGGCGCAAGTTGAAAACGGCATCGCAAGATGTTCTTGGCTCGCAAGAGCAAATGTTTTCACT
>CAIXNB010000027.1 GCA_903920695.1 uncultured beta proteobacterium | reverse complement strand
TTTCGCGATTAACTGTCGAAGTCGGGTGTTCATGGTGTTGGTTGGCGCGATGAGTCTGCTTTGGATGGCAGTGAGCCTGGGCTTTGTCCTTGTGGAGATGTACGTACCGAGTTTCCGATGGATATCCAGGGCAGCGGGGGTGCTCGCATTTCTAGCTGGAGTGCTGCTACTGATATGGCCTTGAGAACCAAAAGCGGCGCTACTCATAGAAAGCTCATCCAGCCTGTTTTTCCCAGTGAAAATGCTTCCTCGAATCCGGGTCGACATCGGGCTGAGCGATGATTCATCTAGGATATGTGTATCCCTTCAACGGAAAAACTCGTCTAAGCTGATGGATGAGGAAAAAATCGTCCGTGGCTTCTCAAACGAAACTAATAGGAAAACATCATGAATGATTTGTCCCCCCGTGACCGTGAACTGGTGGCCCTGGGCGCAGCCATGGGCAGTAATTGCGTACCCTGCATTGAGTTCCATATTCCGGAGTCGCGAAAAGCTGGGCTTAGCGAGCTGGAAATCCACGCAGCAATTCTGCATGCGGACAAGATTCGCCAGGTTCCGGCCCGCAAGACGCTACAGACTGCGCTGAACCTGCTGCCATCAGCCGCGACTACGACCGGGAACGCAGGGGACAGTCAGGGCTGTGGATGCGGACCTGAGACCGACACCGGACAAGCCGCAAAGGGCAACTCAGCGCAGCCCATGGATAGCATGGCCGGAATGATGGCGAAAATGATGACAAACTGTGGCACTTTCGTCCAGTCTGCCAGCATTCCGAATACTGCGGAAAACAAGTCGGCGGCCAGCCCTACGACGAGCGCAGGATGCGGGTGTAGTTGACATTGTGTCTGGTAATGCGCCGCTGCTGTATGGTTTGGCGGCGGGGCATCGCTCGGGGAACATGAAATGAATAGTGTAGAAGTACCAACCGCGTTCCAGGACGTTGTTAGCGATCTGGCGCAACCGCTGCTGCGCTACCTTGAGCGCTACGTCGGTGACCGGGCAGTGGCTGAAGACCTGTCGCAAGAAACCCTGATGCGCATGCACAAAGGCTTTGATTCCTTTGCCGGTCGCTCGTCAATCAAGACCTGGGCATTTTCCATTGCCAACCGGGTCGCAGCTGATTGCTTGCGCCATCCTGATCAAAGGCTGCGTATCGTTGAGTTGGACGAGGTCGCGGAACCAATCGATCCGGATATTGCGGTTGATGAGCGAATGATTGTGGGCGAGATGAATGAATGCATCCGCAGCGTGATCGATAGCCTGCCAGACACCTACCGTGCAGCCCTCATCCTGCATGATCTGGAGGGGCTTTCAGCCGAGCAAACGGCCCTGATCTGCGGGTGCTCCGTGGCCACGGCGAAGATCAGGATTCACCGCGCACGGCTTCGTCTCAAGGGGTGGCTGACAAAAGGCTGCGAGTTCTATCGAGACCAGGACAGTGTGTTTCGGTGCGACCGCAAGGCAATCAGCGTCAAGGCCGGTTAGCATCAAGATTCGACATAACCCGACCTCGACCAGCGACCAAATACTCTCTATAGTCGGCCAGCCCTACGATCAGCCGCCCCAGTGCACTGCCAGCCATCAACAACGCCAGCCCCAAATCATGTAGCGGCTGGGTCACCGCTTCATTCCAGCGGGACGGCGGCACCGTGGCGGTCTCGGGGGCGGGGGTCCAGTCAAAGTAGACCGTGGTGTCGTCCCGCGACCATATGCAGCCCAGCAGGAACCTCAAGTGTCGTAGTTCTACTGGAAGGAATGACCGCAATCTGGCGGTCAATTTGAACTTCTGCATTTCCGCTTACGCTGCCAACTTGCCGTTCATTCGAACCAAGACCTGTCACGCCAACCACCACCGCCACCAGCAGGGTTTGGGGTATGGGCTCGCGCCGATTTGTGGACATTTGACACCATGAGGCGCGGGCCGATACCCCGAGCCCTGCCACCACGACCAATCAAGCCACTGCGATCAATCAAACGATCAGGTCAAAAACCGCCATGCTCTCAACGTGAGCCGTATGGGGGAACATGTTGACGACGCCGGCGGCACTGCAACGGTAGCCGGCCCGGTATACCAGCAGGCCGGCATCACGCGCCAACGTTGATGGATTGCAACTGACGTAGACGATCCGGCGCGGCGGGCTCCACTCTTGTGCGCCCGGTGTCGCCGGGTTGTTGGCGCTGTCCACTTTTTGCTGATGCAAATCGGCCAGCGCCTGGACCAATGCAAAAGCACCCTCGCGCGGCGGATCAACGAGCCACTTTTCAGCCACGCCATCCTGAATCAGCAGGGCTGGCGTCATCTCAAACAGGTTGCGCGCAACGAAGTCGGTCGGCGCCAGCGCCTGCTCACGCGTGGCGAGTTCCTGATTCATCTGGTAATTCTCACGCGACCGGGCAATCAACTCCGCACTGCTCTCAATGCCCAGCACTTCACGCGCCTGGGTCGCAATCGGCAGCGTGAAATTGCCCAGGCCGCAAAACCAGTCGATCACGCGCTCGTGCCGGCCTGCGTCGAGCAGGCGCAGGGAGCGTGACACCAGTACCCGATTAATGTGCGGGTTGACCTGGGTAAAGTCGGTTGGCCGAAAGTGCATCTGGATGCCGAACTCTGGCAAGTCGTAGCTCAGTTCGGTACCACCTGTGTCGAGCAGGTGCACCGTCTGCGGGCCAGCCGGTTGCAGCCACCACTGCACACCAGCATGCAGCTGGGCAAAGGCACGCAGCCGCGCCAGATCATCTTGGCTCAGCGGTTCCAGATGCCGCAGCACCAAAGCAATCACGGCATCGCCGCAGGCCAGTTCGATCTGCGGGCAGGTTTCAATCGCGTCCATGGAACCGATCAGGGCGCGCAAGGGTAGCAACAAGGCGCTGACCTTGGGTGGCAGCACCGGGCAGACCCGCATGTCGGCCACGTAGCGGCTCTTGCGTTCATGGAACCCGATCAGCACTTCGCCCTTCTTGCGCACATAGCGCACCGACAGCCGCGCCCGGTAGCGGTAGCCCCAGGCCGGTCCTTCAATCGGCCGCAAAATGGTCTCGGCCCGGACCTTGCCGAGATGCCAGAGGTTGTCTTCCAGCACCCGCTGCTTGACCGCCACCTGCGCCGCCACGTGCAGGTGCTGCATCTTGCAGCCACCGCAGGCGCCCGTGTGCAGACCAAAATGCGGACAGCCCGGCGTCACGCGCTGCGAAGACTCACGGTGAATCGCCGTCACCGTGCCCTGCTCCCAGTTGTTCTTCTTGCGATGAACATTGGCGCTGACCTGCTCGAAGGGCAATGCGCCCTCGATGAAGACCACCTTGCCGTCGCTGCGATGCGCGACACCCTGGGCCTCCAGATCAAGCGATTCAACCAGCAGCCAGTCCGGCGGCAGCAGCGCCTCATTCATTATTTCATCAGTCATGGTCATATTGTCGACGAGCCCAACGCCAGTGCTACGAGCAGCCCGGCAAGAAACCGATTCTCACAACAACGCTTGCTGCGTGATACCGCGCCGGTGCAGATGACGCTTGAGCTTGGTCATGACATCGTTCTGAATCTGTCGCACCCGCTCGCGCGTCATGCCCAGGCGCACACTGAGCACCTCCAGCGTCTCGGGCTCACGGTCATGCAAGCCAAACCGGCCCTCGAGAATTTCCTTTTCGCGCATGCTCAGGGTGTTGACCCAGTCTTCCAGCAAACGCTCGATCTCATGCGCCTGCGCCACGCCCGAAGGGTCGAGCGTCGCTTCATCGACGAGCGAATCTCCCAAGGTCTGGCCGTCATCGTACCGGTCGCTTGTGGCATCCAGCGAACGCGGCATTTCGGCCAGCGCCAGCAAATCGACCACACCTGGCGCATCATGACCGAGCAAGGCCGCAATGTCTTCGGCCCGGACACCATCGGGACGACTGGCCATGAAGGCGCCATCGTTTTCAAGCGTGCGTCGCGCCCGCAATACCTGCTGCAACTCGCGCACCACATTCACAGGCAGACGCACCGCCCGCCCCTGGCAGACAAGGGCGCGCTCGACCGATTGCCGAATCCACCAGGTCGCATAGGTGGAGAAGCGAAACCCGCGCGCCGGTTCAAACTTGTCGATCGCGTGCATCAGACCCAGATTGCCCTCTTCGATCAGGTCGGAAAGGGGCACGCCGCGCCCCAGATAAACCTTGGCGATGCTGACCACCAGTCGCAGATTGTGTTCAATCATGCTCTGGCGCGCCTCGAAATCACCGGCGCGGGCCTTGCTGGCAAATTCAAATTCCTGCTGCGCCGTGAACAGATCGGTGCGGCGCACATTGCGCAGGTAAACCGTCAACGCATCGGCCGACTCACCGCTCGACGCAGTCGAATTCAGCAGTTCAGAAAAAGCCTTGTCGGTGCCAGAACCGGCGGCCACAGCATTGGCTTCGGTGAACGCGTCGGGTTCATCGAACTCCGGGTGTCGGGTGCCAATCAGAGCGCTGGTGGCTGGTGGGCCATTACTGGTCACAGAATGTTTTTTCACAGCGAAAACCCATCACCTGGCTGGCAGGTATTTGGCCGGGTCGACCGGTTTTCCTTGCCGACGGACTTCAAAATGCAACTTCACTCGGTCGGTGTCGCTGCTGCCCATTTCTGCAATCTTCTGGCCTTTCTTCACCGACTGGTCTTCCTTGATCAGCATGGTCTGATTGTGGGCATAGGCGGTCAGGTAGGTGTTGTTGTGCTTGAGGATGATCAGGTTACCATAACCGCGCAAGCCGGCACCCACGTAGACGACACGACCATCGGCGGCAGCCAGCACCGGGTCACCGGCGGCGCCACCGATATCAAGGCCCTTGTTCTTGACCTCATCGAAACCGCTCAGCAGCGGTCCGTTGGTCGGCCAAATCCAGTTGATTTCATCATCAGTCGTGGCGGCCGCTGGCTTGCCCGCAATGGCGGCCGGCACCGGCGCCGCTGCCGGCGCCGACGCGCTGGGCAGCGGTGTCACACTGGCCTGGGTCACAGGCCGGGTCACGACTCCAGTGGCCGCAAGGGCCACAGGCGGCTCAACCCGCAGGACCTGGCCGACCTCGATGCGGTTCGGATTTTCGACGCCACTCCAGCGCGCGATGTCCTTGACACCCTGCCCGTGGTCCAGCCCGATCCGGATCAAGGTGTCACCGGGTTTGACCGTGTAGTAGCCAGGCTTGCCGGCATTCTCAAACCCCGGCAATTGTTTGACTGGCGTTACAACCGGCTCGGGCGTCACTGGCATCACCTTGCCAACCGACGGGCCGCGCTCCTCCACTGGCGCACGATTGACCGCCTTCGACGCACACCCGCCCAGCGCCAGACCCGCCACCACGAGCATCAAAGCAGACACCATCGGAGCACTCAAACTGAACATAGGAAACCCTTTACGCGACACCCGATTTTATAGGGACAAAGTGAACCGCCTCGAGCAGGGTCTGGCGCAGCCCCTGTGGCGTCTTGTCGATCACCAGCAGGGCCTGTTGCCCGGGAGCAGTCGGGCCCCGATGTACCGGCGCCACAATTCGCCCGCCCACAGCCAATTGATCGATCCAGGCCTGCGGCACGGCCTCACCACCTGCAGCCGCAATAATGGCCGCGTAGGGCGCGCCTCTTGGGTAGCCCAGCATGCCGTCACCGAACAGCAGATGCAGATTTGCCAAACGCAAATGGCGCAGATTGACACGCGCCTTTTCGTGCAGACCGCGCAGGCGCTCGATGCTGTAGACCTCGGTCGCCAACTGGCTCAGCACGGCCGCCTGGTAACCGCAACCAGTCCCGATTTCAAGCACCCGCCCGAGCGGGCCCGAAACGCCCTGGCGCAGCAACTCGGCCATACGCGCCACGACACCGGGTTTGGAGATGGTCTGTCCCAGCCCGATCGGCAGGCTGGTGTCCTCATAGGCCTGATTGACCAGCGCACTGTCAACGAAACGGTGGCGCTCGATCAGGCCCATCGCCGATAGCACGGCCGCGTCAGTGATGCCTTGCCCGGCCAGCTTGCGCACCATGTTCATGCGCACCGCGCCCGAGTCCATTCCGAGCCCCTGCGACACGGCATTGGGTGCTGGCGCGGGCTTGCCCGGCTTGGCCTGGCCAGCCGAAAAATCAATCCGCGCAGGAAACGATGGACGCTTATTCATGCCGGCTCACACCGGGGTCATGCCCGGCTCCCTCAAGCGCGACGCCGTCTGCGCCCAATAGCCCAAATTGTCATGGTCGGTCAGATCCACTTTCAGGGGCGTGATCGAGATGTGACCTTGGCCGGTCGCATGAAAGTCTGTGCCCTCGGCCTCGTCCAGGATGGGTCCTGCCGCGCCGATCCAGTACATGGTCTCGCCGCGCGGGCTGATCTGGGTAATCACGGACTCAGCCGCATGACGACGCCCGAGCCGGCACAGCTTGACGTGACCGAGTTGCTCAAACGGCAGATTGGGGATATTGACATTGAGCAGCCAGGGGCTGCGGCCGATCAGGTTTTGCCGCGACATCTGGACAACCAGATCGCGCGCCTTGCGCGCGGCGGCATCCAGTTCGCCCCAATTCTTCTCGACCTGTGAAAACGCAATCGCCGGAACGCCGAACAGATAGCCTTCCATGGCTGCGCCGACAGTCCCCGAATAAATCGTGTCGTCACCCATGTTGGCGCCATTGTTGATACCCGAGACCACCAGGTCGGGCCGGTAACCGAGCAAGCCGGTCAGCGCGATGTGAACGCAGTCAGCCGGCGTGCCATTGATGTAGCGAAAACCATTGCTGGCGCGGTTCACGTACATCGGCGAATGCAGGGTCAAGGCATTTGACTTGGCACTGTTGTTCTGCTCCGGCGCGATGACCTCGACCTCAGCCACATCTTTCAGGGCTTCATACAGGGCCACGATGCCCGGCGCCTGGTAGCCATCGTCATTGGAAATAAGAATTTTCATAGGCTAACAAAGTTGATCTTCATTGTAGGTGTCGACCCGATTTGCCGCTCTGGTCACGCGTGAGACATTTTGCCCAGGAGGCAGCCCCTATCATTCGGCAACTTTATTGGAGATTGACCCATGCATGCTTGGCTTTGTGAAAACCCTGTGGGCGTTGAAGCCCTGACCTGGAAAGAACTTCCCACGCCCCAGCCCAAAGCAGGCGAGGTGCTGATTGAAATCAAGGCGGCGAGCCTGAACTTTCCAGATCTGCTGATCGTGCAGAACAAGTACCAGATGAAGCCGGAACTGCCCTTCGTGCCAGGCTCGGAATACGCAGGCGTCGTGCAGGCGCTGGGCGACGGCGTCACCCACCTCAAGGTCGGCCAGCATGTGGCCTGCCTCTCCGGCACCGGCGGCTTCGGCACCCACACCCTGGCACCAGCGGCGCTGTGCCTGCCACTGCCCGAAGCGTTCAGCTTTGTCGATGCCGCCGCTTTCATCATGATTTATGCCACCTCACACCACGCGCTGGTGGACCGGGCCCAACTCAAGGCCGGCGAAACCGTGCTGGTGCTCGGTGCGGCCGGCGGCGTTGGCACCTCCGCCATCCAGATTGCCAAGGCCTGCGGCGCCAGGGTCATCGCAGCAGCATCGAGCGATGAAAAATGCGCGCTATGCAAGTCGATCGGCGCCGACGCCACCATCAACTACAGCAAGGAAAACCTGCGCGATGCCATCAAGCTGCTGACCGATGGCAAGGGTCCGGACGTCATCTATGACCCGGTCGGCGGCGACCTGGCCGAACCGGCCTTGCGCTCGATCGCCTGGCGCGGGCGCTACCTGGTCATTGGTTTTGCCTCCGGCACCATACCTTCGCTGCCGCTCAACCTGCCGCTGCTCAAGGGCGCGTCCGTGGTCGGGGTGTTCTGGGGCAGTTTCGCCAAGCACGAGCCGAAAGCCAACGCCGCCATGATGCAAACACTGGCCCAGTGGTATATGCAGGGCAAGATCAAACCAGCCATTGACCGCAGCATGCCGATGGCCGACCTCAAGGCCGCCTTTGCCCACATGGGTTCGCGTGGCGTCATGGGCAAACTGGTCATGGTGAACTGAGCCCAGGCACAAAACACGGCGTCACTGGATAATCGCCTTCAACGACGAAACATCTGGCGCCGCCATGACACCTCAAACCCTGCTCCAGCACAGTGACAGCGGCGCGCTATGGGACGTACCCATTAGCGCCGCTGCCAGCTTCGATCTGCCGCTCGCCTACCAGAGCGCGCTGGCGCTGCGGCAACTGCGTGCCACGCGTGGCGAACTGCCGCGTGGCTACAAGATCGGTTTTACCAACCGCAACATCTGGCCACGTTACGGTGTCTACGCGCCGATCTGGGGCACGGTCTACGACAGCACCCTCGCCTTTTGTGATGGCTACGGCATCGTCTCGCTGGAGCACACCTGCCAGCCCCGGATTGAACCCGAGCTCGTGTTCGGTATGAAAACATCGCCCGTTGCCAACGCA
This sequence comes from uncultured beta proteobacterium, assembly GCA_903920695.1. GTDB lineage: Bacteria > Pseudomonadota > Gammaproteobacteria > Burkholderiales > Burkholderiaceae_C > Rhodoferax. Next base: position 240 of record CAIXNB010000027.1, on the reverse strand, counting down.
TCGCTGGAGCAACTGTTCGCCGCCATTGAATGGCTGGCACCGGGATTCGAAGTGGTGCAGTCGCACCTGCCGGACTGGAAATTCCAAGCCGCCGATACGGTGGCCGATGGCGGCCTGCACGCACACCTGCTGGTCGGCTCCAAAGTGCCGGTGGCCAGCCTCGCCGACAATGCCAGACAGCTCAACAGTCGGCTGGCGGCGGCCCAGGTTGATCTGCTCAAAGAAGGTCAAGTGATCGAC
>CAIXNB010000026.1 GCA_903920695.1 uncultured beta proteobacterium | reverse complement strand
CAGCGCTGCCGCCCCAACTGCGGAGAACAAAGCATGACCCTGACCCTCGGACATTTTCTAGCGCTCGGAGCCATGCTGTTTGCGCTGTCTGTGATTGGCATCTTTCTCAATCGCAAGAACTTGATTGTTCTGCTGATGGCGATTGAACTGATGCTGCTGGCTGTGAATACGAATTTCGTTGCGTTTTCCTATTACCTGGGCGATCTGAACGGACAAATTTTCGTGTTTTTCATTCTGACCGTTGCCGCCGCCGAATCGGCGATCGGCCTGGCCATCTTGGTGCTGCTGTTCCGCAACCGGTCCAGCATCAATGTGGACGAACTCAATACGCTCAAGGGTTAATAAGATGAGTCAAACCCTTTCTATCTCGACGCTTCTGGCCGTGCCGATGGCACCGCTGGTCGGGTTTGTGCTGGCCGGTGTGCTCGGTACCAAGTTTGGTGGCAACTGGATTGGTCGGCGCATGTCGCATTCGATCACCATCCTCGGTGTCCTGGTGTCGTTCATCCTGTCGGCCATGACGCTGCAGAGTGTGGTCATCGACGGTGCGCGTTTCAATGAAACGCTTTACACCTGGATGGTGGTTGGCGGTCTGAAAATGGAAATCGGCTTCCTGGTCGATGGTCTGACGGCGATGATGATGTGCGTCGTGACCTTTGTTTCACTGATGGTGCACCTCTACACGGTGGGCTACATGGAAGAAGACGAAGGCTACAACCGCTTCTTTGCCTACATCTCGCTGTTCACCTTCTCGATGTTGATGCTGGTGATGAGCAACAACATGCTGCAGTTGTTCTTCGGCTGGGAAGCGGTGGGTCTGGTGTCCTACCTGCTGATCGGTTTCTGGTTCAACAAACCCAGTGCCATCTTCGCCAACATGAAGGCTTTTCTGGTCAACCGCGTTGGCGACTTTGGCTTCATCTTGGGCATCGGCCTGATTGCGGCATTTGCCGGCACCCTCAACTACGCAGAAGCTTTCGCCAAGGCGGCCGAGCTGGCCAAGCTGAGTTTCCCGGGCACTGACTGGATGCTGGTCACCGTCATCTGCATCTGCCTGTTCATCGGCGCCATGGGCAAGTCGGCGCAGTTCCCGCTGCACGTCTGGCTGCCTGATTCCATGGAAGGCCCGACCCCGATCTCGGCCCTGATTCACGCTGCCACCATGGTGACGGCGGGTATCTTCATGGTGGCCCGCATGTCGCCGCTGTTTGAACTGAGCGAAACGGCCCTCAACTTTGTCATGACGATTGGTGCCATCACGGCGCTGTTCATGGGCTTCCTGGGTATCATCCAGAACGACATCAAGCGCATCGTCGCCTATTCGACGCTGTCGCAGCTCGGCTACATGACGGTGGCGCTCGGTGCCTCGGCTTATTCGGTGGCGGTGTTTCACTTGATGACGCATGCCTTCTTCAAGGCGCTGCTGTTCCTCGCGGCCGGCTCGGTCATCATGGGTGTGCACCATAACCAGGACATCCGCTGGATGGGTGGGCTGCGCAAGTACATGCCGATCACTTGGATCACCTCGCTGCTGGGCTCCCTGGCGCTGATTGGTACGCCCTTGTTCTCCGGCTTCTATTCGAAGGACAGCATCATTGAAGCGGTCCAAGAGAGTCATCTGCCGGCGGCCGGCTTTGCCTCGTTCGCGGTGTTGGCGGGTGTTTTCATCACGGCCTTCTATTCGTTCCGCCTCTATTTCCTGGTGTTTCACGGCAAAGAGCGTTTCGACCAGAATCCGCAAGCCCATTCCCATGGCGACCACCACGGCCACCACGAGGTCCGCGCACCGCACGAGTCGCCCTGGGTCGTGACCGTGCCGCTGATCCTGCTGGCGATTCCCTCGGTCGTGATCGGTTACATGACGATCGGACCGATGCTGTTCGGCGAGTTCTTCAAGGGTGCGATTTTTATCGATGCCGAAAAGCACGCCGCCGTTGAGGAAATGGCCAAGGCCTTCCATGGCCCCGTGCAGATGGCTTTGCACGCTTTGAGCACGGCGCCGTTCTGGCTGGCTTTGGCCGGCGTGGCAACGTCCTACTACATGTACATGATCAATCCGGCGCTGCCAACGGCGATCAAGAAGGCCTGCATGCCGATCTACACCCTGCTTGAGAACAAGTACTACCTCGACTGGTTCAACGAAAACGTGCTGGCCCGTGGCGCGCGCGCCCTGGGCACCGGCTTGTGGAAGGGCGGCGACGAGTACGTGATCGACGGCACGCTGGTGAACGGTTCCTGGAAAGTGGTCGGGTGGGTATCGAGTGTCGTGCGCCGGGCGCAGACCGGTTACCTGTACCACTATGCTTTCATGATGATCCTGGGCGTTTTTGTGCTCATGACCTACTTCGTATGGCTGAAATGATGACATTGCGGGACAGCCCGGTGTCGCGCGTGCGGCACGCTCTGTGTCCAACTGATTAGGAATAAGAAAAATGGGATTGTTGAGCCTGGCTATTTGGACACCAATTTGTTTTGGCGTCGTGCTGCTGGCACTCGGTCGCGACGATCAGGCGCGCAGTGTGCGCTGGATCGCCCTGATCGGGGCCTTTGTCAGCTTCCTTGTGACCCTGCCCTTGTATGAGGGTTTCAAGCTCGGCACCGCCGCCATGCAGTTCGTCGAGAAGACGTCCTGGATACCGCGTTTCAATGTCAATTACCACCTGGGTCTGGACGGCATTTCGTTCTGGTTCGTGCTGCTGACAGCCTTCATCAATGTCGTGATTGTGATTGCCGGCTGGGAAGTCATTACCCGGCGTGTCAATCAATACATGGGCGCGTTTCTGATTCTGAGCGGCCTCATGATCGGCGTCTTCTGCGCGCTCGACGGCATGTTGTTCTATGTCTTCTTCGAGGCCACGCTGATCCCGATGTACCTGATCATTGGTATCTGGGGCGGTCCGAACAAGATCTACGCCGCCTTCAAGTTCTTCCTCTACACCTTGCTCGGTTCCCTGTTGACGCTGGTCGCATTGATCTTCCTCTACACCCAATCGGGTGGCAGTTTTGATATCGCGCTGTGGCACAAGTTGCCGCTGGACGGCACGACGCAGACCCTGCTGTTCTTCGCCTTCTTCGCCGCCTTCGCGGTCAAGGTACCGATGTGGCCGGTGCACACCTGGTTGCCAGATGTGCACGTCGAAGCGCCCACCGGCGGTTCGGCGGTGCTGGCCGCCATCATGCTGAAACTCGGTGCTTACGGTTTCCTGCGTTTCTCCTTGCCGATCGCACCCGATGCGGCACGTGAGTGGGCCTGGCTCATGATCGCGCTGTCGTTGATCGCCGTGGTCTATGTTGGTCTGGTGGCGATGGTGCAAAAGGACATGAAGAAGCTGGTCGCCTATTCGTCGGTCGCGCATATGGGCTTTGTGACGTTGGGCTTCTTTATCTTCAATGACCTCGGTGTCTCAGGCGGTATCGTGCAGATGATTTCGCACGGCTTTGTCTCGGCTGCCATGTTCCTCTCGATTGGTGTGCTGTACGACCGCGTTCACTCGCGTGAGATCGCCGCTTATGGCGGTGTCGTCAACACCATGCCCAAGTTCACGGCCTTTGCCCTGTTCTTTGCCATGGCCAATTGCGGCCTGCCGGGAACCGCCGGTTTCGTCGGTGAGTGGATGGTAATTCTGGGCGCCGTCAAGTTCAATTTCTGGATCGGTTTTGCCGCTGCCAGTGCGCTGATTTTTGGTGCTGCCTACACCTTGTGGATGTTCAAGCGGGTCTACCTCGGACCAGTGGCCAACAAGCATGTCAAGGAACTCATTGACATCAGCAGCCGCGAGTTCCTGGTCATGGCGCTGCTGGCTGCGGCCGTGCTTTACATGGGCGTCTATCCGAAGCCGTTTACCGATGTGATGCAGACCTCGGTGGCCGAGTTGCTTAAGCACGTGGCGCTGTCCAAACTGAATTGATCAGTCTGAACTGATCAAATTGAATAGAGAAACAGAAAATGATCGATAAACTCAGTTGGCTCTCGGCGTACCCGGAAATCATCCTGCTCATCATGGGTTGCATGATCGCACTGGCCGATTTGGGCGTGAAGAGCGCGCGCCGCACGGCGACCTATGTGATGACCCTGCTGACCCTGGCCGTTGTCGCTCTTCTGCAGGCAACTTACGCCAGCAGCGGCGTGACGCTGTATGGCTTTGGCAATATGGTGGTCAGCGATCAGATGGGCAATTGGCTCAAGTGTTTTGCCGCTGTGGCTGTCATGGTGACCCTGGTCTACGGGCGGCCCTATGCGGCGGATCGCGACATGCTGCGCGGTGGCGAGATATTCAGCCTGAGTATTTTTTCGCTGCTGGGCATGTTCGTCATGATCTCAGGTAACAATTTTCTGGTGATCTACCTGGGGCTGGAGTTGTTGACCCTGGCCAGCTATGCACTGGTGGCACTGCGCCGCGACAATGGAACCGCGACGGAAGCCGCGATGAAGTATTTCGTGCTCGGTGCCCTGGCCTCAGGCTTCCTGCTGTACGGCATGTCCATGATGTATGGCGCGACCGGCTCGCTCGATATCAATGCGGTCTTCAAGGCCATTAACTCGGGGCAGATCCGGCATCAGGTGCTGATCTTCGGTCTGGTGTTCATCGTTGCCGGACTGGCGTTCAAGCTCGGCGTCGTGCCGTTTCACATGTGGATTCCGGATGTCTACCAAGGCGCGCCGACGGCGGTGACGCTGCTGATTGGCGGTGCGCCGAAGCTTGCCGCTTTCGCCATCATGATCCGCCTGCTGGTCGAAGGCATGCTGCCGCTGGCTCTGGATTGGCAGCAGATGCTGCTGGTGCTGTCGGTCGGCTCGCTCATCATCGGTAATCTGGCGGCCATTGCGCAGACCAACCTCAAGCGCATGCTGGCCTATTCGACGATTTCGCATATGGGCTTTGTGCTGCTGGGCATGATGTCGGGTGTGGTCAATGGCAACATCAATTCGGCCGCCAATGCGTATAGCTCGTCAATGTTCTACGTCGTTTCCTATGTGCTGACAACCTTGGCCAGCTTCGGCGTTATCCTGCTGCTGGCACGTGAAGGTTTTGAGAGCGAAGAGATTTCCGACTTTGCCGGTCTGAATCAGCGCAGCCCGCTCTATGCCGCTGTCATGGCCATTTGTCTGTTTTCGCTGGCTGGCATTCCTCCGATGGTCGGTTTTTATGCCAAGCTTTCGGTGCTGCAAGCCCTGATCGCCTCTGGTCAGGTCTTCCAGATTGGTTTGGCCGTATTTGCTGTCGGCATGTCGCTGATTGGCGCCTTTTACTACCTGCGCGTGGTCAAGGTCATGTACTTCGACCAACCGATCACGGCCAGCACCGTGTCGGCACCACTCGACGTTCGGGTCGTCCTGTCCATCAACGGCGCCCTGGTGCTGATACTAGGCCTGGTCCCGGGCGGCCTGATGGCTTTGTGCGCCAATGCCGTGGTGCAGATGCTGGGTACCTGATTGCCCGGGTGTGGGGTGCCGCCGCCTGGTGGCATCGCTCGCCCAAGCCACTCCATCGCTTGACGCCAGTGTCGCCAACTGCGCGTAGAACACCCCTCAACTCGCATGGATGATCGCCATCTGACCGAGGAGAAACTCTCCAGCCAGGAGTTGTTCAAGGGCCGCTTGCTGCATGCCTTTCGTGACACCGTGCGCTTGCCCGATGGTGCCAGCGCGACGCGTGAATACATCAATCATCCGGGCGCCGTCATGGTTGTTCCGCTGCTTGAGGACGCCGCCGGCGAATTGCGGGTGGTGCTGGAGCGGCAGTTTCGCTATCCCATTGGTCGGGTCATGATCGAGTTTCCAGCCGGCAAGCGTGATGCGGGAGAAAACCTCCAGCTTTGCGGCCAGCGTGAACTGCAGGAGGAGACCGGTTACAGCGCAGCTCAGTGGGCGCGCGCCGGCGTCTTGCACCCGGTGGTCGCCTACTCGACCGAGTCCATCGAGATCTGGTTCGCCCGTGGTTTGACCGCGGGTAGGCGCCAACTCGACGCTGGCGAGTTTCTCGATGTGTTCAGCGCGACACCGGCAGAACTGCTGCAGTGGTGCCGTGATGGCACGGTCACTGACGGCAAGACCCTGGCCGCTGCGTTGTGGCTGCAAAATGTCCTGTCCGGCGCCTGGGCGTTAAGTTGGCAGGCCGCGCTGGAACCGGATATCGCCGGATAATGGCGCCATGAAAGTCCTCGATCTCCAATGTGGACAGCAGCACGTATTCGAAGGCTGGTTTGCGAGTGAAGACGATTTTCTCTCTCAGCGTCAGCGTGCCATGATCGAATGTCCGGTCTGTGGCGACGCCTCGATCAGCAAGCGTTTGAGCGCGCCGCGTCTGAATCTGGGCGCGGGTCGTGCCGAGGTCGCACCGCTGCCGCAGTCCGCTCTCAATGTTGCCACTGAACCGAGCCTGCAAGCGGCCTGGATGGTGCTGGCGCGGCGCATCCTGGCCAACACTGACGACGTGGGAACCCGGTTCGCCGAAGAAGCACGCAAGATTCACTACGGCGAAACGCCTGAGCGCGGCATTCGCGGCCACGCCACCGCGGATGAGACCGACGCATTGATCGATGAGGGCATTGCCGTGCTGCAGTTGCCCCTGCCCGACGCGCTCAAGGGACAACTGCAGTGATTTAAGCCTGGATTTTTTACCGAATATGCGAGAGAGACACATGACAAACACCCCATCCAGTGAACTGCTGGCCTATCTGAAGGAACACGCGGGACCGGCGGCCGAGCGGCAAGTCGGTTTTATAGCCGCCTACTTCGAGAACACCGATCCGGACGCACTCGCGGCCCACAGCACGGCCACCTTGTATGCGATTGCCAACGCGCACTGGCGGCTGCTCGATACACCACGTGCCGCGCCAGGCGCGCGCGTTCGCGTGTTCAATCCGACGTTGGCCGAAGACGGCTTTGTTAGCGAGCACACGGTGGTGCAGCTCGTGCATGACGACATGCCGTTTCTGGTGGATTCGGTCACCATGGCGATCAACCGGGCTGGTCGCACCGCGCACTGGATCGTCCATCCCCTGATGAGTGTGGGCCGCGATGCGCAAGGCCGAATTGTCAGCGCCAGCAGCGCGGCAACGGCCAGCGAAGCCGGTAACCCGGTCGAATCGCTGATCCTGGTCGAATGCGACCGCATCGTTGGCGCTGCCGAACAGCAGGCGCTGGTCGATGATTTGGTCCGCGTACTCGGCGACGTGCGTGCCGCCGTGCAGGACTGGCCGGCCATGCTGGCGCGCGTGCAGTCCATCAGCGCAGCGTCCCGGGATTCGAGTCTGTCAGCCGAGAATCAACAGGAAGGCATCGAATTCCTGCATTGGCTGCAGGACCGCCATTTCACGCTTCTCGGCGCGCGTGATTACGATCTGAAGCGCGAGGGCGACAAGGTCAGCCTGATCGCACAACCCGATTCGGGGCTGGGCATTCTGCGCGGACCGGTGCAGACCCTTGAGACCCGTCTGCCACCCGAGGCGGTGGCCTTGATCGAATCGAGCGAACTGGTGCTGGTGACCAAAGCCATGACGCGCGCCACCGTGCACCGCCCGGCCTGGCTCGATTACATCGGTGTCAAGCGTTTTGACGCCGCCGGCCAGGTCATTGGTGAAGTGCGTTTTCTGGGCCTCTACACCTCGACCGCTTATTCGGCCCCGGTCAGCGAGATTCCGTGTGTGCGCCGGCGTGCAGCGCAGGTCATGGCCAGCGCCGGTGTCGTTCCCGACAGCCACGCCGCCAAGGCCTTGCAGGCGATCCTCGACGCCTATCCGCGCGACGAGCTGTTCCAGATCGATGCGGCTACGCTGACCGACCACGCCATTGGCATACTGCGCCTGCAAGAGCGCCAGCGCACGCGCGTCTTCCTGCGCCGCGATCCGTTTGGCCGCTTCATCTCGGCCCAGGTCTTTGTGCCGCGCGAGCGCTTCAATACCGAGTTGCGTGTACGCATCGGTAACGAGTTGCTGGCGGCGCTCGACGGCCAGTCGATCGAATTCACGCCGACCTTGACCGACAGCCCGCAGGCCCGTATTCATTACCTCGTGCGCACCAAGGCGGCGGCGCCGCAAAGCGTGAACCTGGGCGTGCTCGAAGCGCGCGTGGCCCGCCTGGCACAGCGCTGGGAAGATGACTGCAGCAATGACCTATTGCGCGCCCATGGCGAAGGCCCGGGCCTGCTGCTGGCGCACCGCTTTGCCAATGCATTTCCCACGGCTTACCGTGAAGACTTCTCGGCCGCTGAAGGTGCCGAGGATGTCGACCTGCTGTCGGCCCTGTCGGACGCGAAGCCGCTGGCCGTCAAACTTTATCGGCCGCTCGATGCGGGTCCCGGTTTTCTGCGCTTCAAGATCTACAACACGGCTAAGGTCACGCTGTCGGATTCTTTGCCGGTGCTTGAGCGCATGGGCGCGCGCGTGCTCGATGAACACCCCTATCACATCGACACCGGCAGCACGGCGCTGTGGATTCACGACCTCGGCCTGCAACTGCCCGTCAGCACCGATCTGGCCACGGTCAAGGCGCGTTTCGAAGCCCTGTTCTGCCAGGCCTGGCGCGGCGAGGTTGAGAGCGATGACCTCAACAAACTGGTGCTCAGTAGCACGCTCGATGCACGCGCCATCGCCGTGCTGCGCGCCTACACACGCTACTTCAAGCAACTCGGTTTTGGCTTCAGCCAGAACTACATCGAGGCAACACTTAACAACAACGCCGGTATTGCGCAGACCCTGGTTGAGTTGTTCAATGCGCGCTTCGATCCGGCGCTATTAGCCGACCGTGAAGACAGTCAGCAGCAGTTGGCCAAGCAGATTGAAGCCAGTCTGGTGGCTGTTGTCAGTCTCGATGAAGACCGCATCCTGCGCCAGTTCTACGCCGCCGTGCGCGCCACCGCGCGCAGCAACGTCTGGCAGCAAGCCGCCAGCGGCGCGCACAAACCGTATCTGAGCTTCAAGTTCAACCCGCGTGAAATGCCGGGCGTGCCGGAACCGAAGCCGCTGTTCGAAATCTGGGTCTACTCCCCGCGCGTCGAAGGCATCCATCTGCGCAATGGCAAGGTGGCGCGCGGCGGCATCCGCTGGTCTGATCGGCGCGAAGACTTCCGCACAGAAATCCTGGGTCTGGTCAAGGCCCAACACGTCAAGAACATCGTCATCGTGCCGGTCGGCTCCAAGGGCGGCTTCGTGCTCAAGAATGCGCCGCCGGCAAGTGATCGGGAGGCCTACGCCGCCGAGGGCGTGGCCTGCTACAAGCTGTTCCTGGCCGGGCTGCTGGACCTCACCGACAACCTGATCAAGGGTGCCGTGGTGCCACCGGTCAACGTGGTGCGCCACGACGGCGATGATCCCTATCTCGTGGTGGCGGCCGACAAGGGCACTGCCACTTTTTCCGACATTGCCAACAGCGTGTCAGCCGAGTATGGTTTCTGGCTCGGCGACGCCTTCGCCTCGGGCGGCTCGGTTGGCTATGACCACAAGAAGATGGGCATAACCGCGCGCGGCGCCTGGGAGTCGGCCAAGCGGCACTTCCGCGCCCGCTCGCTCAACATCCAGAGCACCGACTTCAAGGCCGTTGGCATCGGCGACATGTCGGGCGATGTCTTTGGCAATGGCATGCTGCTGTCCGAGCACATTCAACTGGTGGCGGCGTTTGACCACCGCCACATCTTCATTGACCCAAGCCCGGATGCGGCGCAGTCCTACGCCGAGCGCCAGCGGCTGTTTGCGCTGCCGCGCTCTAGCTGGGACGACTACGACAAGCGCCTGATCTCCAAGGGTGGCGGTGTCTACCCGCGCAGCGCCAAATCGATTGCGCTGAGCGATGAGGCGCGTGCGGTGCTGGGCATAGAGGCCGGGGAACTGGCACCGGTTGAACTGCTGCGCGCCATTCTGCTGGCGCCGGTCGATCTGCTTTACAACGGTGGTATCGGCACCTATGTCAAGGCCAGCTTCGAGACCCACGCCCAGGTCGGCGACAAGGCCGGTGATGCTTTCCGCGTCAATGGCAAGGACTTGCGCTGCCAGGTTGTGGTCGAGGGTGGCAACCTCGGCTGCACGCAATTCGGCCGTATTGAGTACGCGCAAAAGGGTGGCCTGATCTACTCCGATGCGATCGACAACTCGGCTGGCGTCGATTGCTCCGATCACGAAGTCAACATCAAGATCCTGCTCGGCAGCGTGGTTGAGGCTGGTGACCTGACGCTCAAGCAGCGCAACGACGTGCTGGCCTCGATGACGGATGAAGTGGGTCTGCTGGTGCTGACCGATAACTACTACCAGACGCAGGCGCTCGACATCGCCGATCATCGCGCGTCCTATCTGCTCGACGGCCAGCAGCGCCTGCTGCAATGGCTGGAACGCCACGGCCGGCTTGACCGCGCCATCGAGTTCCTGCCGACCGACGAAGAGATCGCACGCCGGCGCGCACGCAAGACCGGCTTGAGCGCGCCCGAGAGTGCGGTGCTGCTGGCCTACGCCAAGATGTCGATCTATGACGACCTGCTGATGAGCAACCTGCCGGACGACCCCTACTTCAACCGGGTCCTGAAGGCCTATTTCCCGCATCTGCTGAGCGAGAAGTTCGGTGCGGCGATTGCCTCGCATCCGCTCAAACGCGAGATTGTCGCCACCTACATGACCAACACCGTGGTCAACCGTGCCGGCGCGACCTTCGTCAACTTCATCGCTTCCGAGGCCGGCGCCACCGCGGCCGACGTGATCCGTGCCTTCACGCTGGCACGCGAGATCTTTGACCTGGAACCGCTATGGGATCAGATCGACGCGCTCGACTACCGCGTCGACGCGACACTGCAACTGGACCTGCTGGCCAAGCTGATTGCCATCGCCCAGCGCGCCTCGCGCTGGATGCTGCGCGTGCGCGCCCAGGGTAGCGATCTGCCGACGCTGATCAAGCGCTACCGGCCCGCAGCGCTGGAGTTGCGCGCGCATCTGGCCGACTGGCTGCCGGCCAGCGCCAATGTGCGCTGGCAACAGGCGAGTGAGGCGCTGGTCCAGGCCGGCGTTGAACCGGCGCTGGCGCAAAGCCTGACGGCGCTGGAGTTCATTTTCCCGGCGCTCGATCTGGCCGATCTGGCACAGCATGCCGGAACCGGTCTGGAGCAGGCGGCGCGGACCTATTTTGGGGTTGATGCAGCGCTTGATCTGCCGGGCTGGCGTGGCCAGATCAACCGCCTGCCAACCGACACCCTGTGGCAGACGCAGGCGCGCGGCAGTGCGCGCGATGATGTCTATTCGATTGCCAGCCAGATCACGCGCGGCCTGCTGTCACGGCAGGAAGAACTGAGCGTCTGGCGTGAGCAGAACGGGGCGGCGATCGAGCGCCTGTGCCGCCTGTTAGCCGACATCAGCACCCAGGGCACCGACCTGGCACCAGTTTCGGTGGCGCTGCGCGAATTGCGGCATTTGGCTTGAGTTGCAACACCTTGCGAACCGTAGCCCGTATGGAGCGAAGCGCAACACGGGGTTGCCAGCGCAGAGGTGCCCCGTATTGCGCCTACGGCTTCATACGGGCTACCGACCTGATACCGAGCGAATGGTGGCGTGAACGCTACGGGAAAACTAGGCATTGTCTAGTACACTAATATTCGATGAAAACACGATTAGGCCCATCGATTGAATAGGAAATTCAATGCCATGGCTTGGGGCTGCGCTGATGCCGGCCTGCAGCGCAGGCCGTTCAGCCCATCGCACGACCACCGTGCGCAGTTCAGATCGGTTCTGATGGGTGCTGTTCCATGATGCCAAGACTGGGTTTGATCCAGCGCTGTGCGCAGTATTGGGCTGGCGCCGACCTGCTGATATTGGAGCAGCGCCGCGTGCGCCGCGTTATGTTGATAGTCAGCGTGATGGTGCTGATCATGGGCATTATCTGCTGCTGGTTCAATGTCGGGCGTGGCGACTGGGTGCTGGTTGCACTCGATGTGCTGTTTGTGCTGGCAGCGCTGGCGCTGAACTGGAACAGTCAGCTTGGCGGCGCCGCGGTTGTGCCGTTCAGCATTTTGCTTGGTGTCGTGAGCGTCATCGCCTTTCTGTACGACGTGCCGACCGCGCAGTTGCCGCGTACCACCCATTTGTATTTATTGCCTCTTGGTATCAGCGCCTGGTTCGCCCTTCGCAATGAAGACGTATGGTTGCGTCATGGCATGGTGATGTGCTGCGTGCTGTCCTTTGTTCTGCTGACGGCTGACCCCGGGCTGTCGCCGGGAACCTACGGGCTACCCGACGAGGTGCGCCAACTCACGGCGTGGGGCGATCCGATTACCGTCATGGCAACTGTGAGTGCCCTGCTTTATCTGATACAAAACGATGCCCTTGGACGTTCAAAGCTTGAGGCTGAACTGCGTGTTGCCCTAGCGCAGCAGGAGTTCGCGTTGTTCTACCAGCCGCAGGTTGACCTACAGGGCCGGGTTGTCGGTGCCGAGGCCTTGCTGCGCTGGTTGCACCCGCATCGCGGCGTGGTGCCACCGAATGAGTTCATCGGGACGGCGGAGGAGACCGGCATGATCCTGCCGATTGGCCAATGGGCGCTTGAAGTGGCCTGCGCCCAACTCCAGGTCTGGGGCAAATACCGCGCGACGCGACATCTCAGTCTGGCGGTCAACATCAGCCAGGGTCAGTTTCAGCAAAGCAATTTTGTATCCCAGGTGCTGGACCTAATTGAACGCTACAACATTGATGCAAGCCTGCTGGAACTGGAACTGACAGAGACCATGCTGGTCGACGACGTGCAGGGGATCATCGACAAGATGTCGGCGTTGTGCGCGCGCGGGGTGAAGTTTTCGCTTGACGATTTCGGCACCGGCTTTTCTTCGCTGAACTATCTCAAGCGGCTGCCGGTGAGCAAACTCAAGATTGACAAGTCCTTTGTGCGCGACGTGTTGACCCACCCCCATGATGCGGCGATTGCCACTACCGTGCTGGCACTGGGTCAGAGTCTGGGTTTGGCCGTCGTGGCCGAAGGCGTTGAAACCGAAGGCCAGCGTCAGTTCCTGATCCAGCACGGCTGTCAATTGTTCCAGGGTTACTTGCACAGCCAGGCGCTGCCGGTCGCTTTGTTCAATTTATTCGTACTGCAGCACAACTCCTCCTGGTTGGTCTGACTGTTAGTGGTGGTTAGAAAACGCGATTTTTTGGCTTTTTGAAGCGCTTTTTGGGGTGACTGTTCGGCCGTATCGATGGCCGTGAACGCCAACGCCAAAGATTGAAGGTCAGGTCCGGAGAAAATCCTAGACCGGCAGGGCAGTGGAACGAGACGACCACCAGCATCCGCTTTCGGTAAGCCAATTTGAGTATTTTGGTCACAGGTTAGCCGCCGTTCATGGCGACTCGCCAATTCTATTTCCCGTTCAATAGTGTAATAATAATGGAATTCAAACTTCATGGATTTCATCATGGCCCGAATTGCACGGGGAGACGAATTTGTTGACAGCGCATTGCTTGCAATAGCCAACGCGGTGACAGTGGAGCAGCTACGCCAAGCCCAGGCGGTGGTCTTGCCACTGCGATTTCAGATGAGTCTTGAGAAGACCGCTCAAATCACTGGCCTGTCTGTGGGGTGGGTAAGCAAGCAACGCAACCGATTCATTCAGGGCAAACCGGTGGGAGACGGCAGCGTGCCCGCTCGCGGAGGCAGGCATCGCCAGAACTTTACCCTGGAAGAGGAGGCGGCGTTGCTTAAACCATTTTTGGAACAGGCCAAGGCCGGCGGAATTTTGGTTGTTGGCCAAATCAAGCCGCAGATCGAAGAAGCGTTGGGACGCAGCATGGCGCTGTCGTCTGTGTATGCGCTGCTGCATCGTCACAACTGGCGCAAGCCGCCAACAGGTGGAGCACCTCTGCCTCTGTGACGAGTTGCTTTGGCGCTCACGGGAATTGACCCACCCCTGCTCACCGGAATTGACCCGGCAGTGATTTCGTCGATGGACCTGGACGCGGCGTAGGTAATCGCGCCCGCCAT
>CAIXNB010000025.1 GCA_903920695.1 uncultured beta proteobacterium | reverse complement strand
GCGCTTGAGGATGCGCATGACCAGGGGAATCTCAAGACCGACCAGGGTTCCCACCAGCAGCACGAGCGCGTACAGCGCGAAGCGAAAAGAGGCCGGCAGCCAGGCGTGCGCGACGAACAGCAGGGCTGGCAGGGTGCCGCCGACCAGGGCCACCATCAGTTCGATGCGCAGGAAATGGGCGGGCAATTGGCGCTCGAAATGGCGCGACAGATAGGAGCCGACACCCATGGCAAACAGATAGCTGCCGATGACGGTGGAGAACTGCAGAACGGAATCGCCCAGCAGGTAGGACGCCAGGGCTCCGGCTGCGAGTTCATAGACCAGTCCGCAGGCCGAGACGATGAAAACCGAGGCCAGCAGGGCGACCTCAACCGGGCGTGGACCCGATGCGGGACTGCGCATCAATGGATGGCGGCCGCGACGATGAGGCAGATGCCCAGCGACATGGCGGCGACCACCAGCGCCAGCGCCCGGTTCTGCTTCTCGACGATCTCTTCCCACAGGTTGTAGGGCGTGATCTTGTCGATGACCAGAAAACAAAGCCAGAAGATGAGGACTCCCATCAGCGCGAACACCAGGGAACTCACCAGAATCCCCGGTTTGATCCATTCCATAAGCATGCTAATCCCCTTCAAAAAGAATGTGTCATTTGTGGCCGCCCCCACTCGAATAGCCGCCATAGGAACCGCCGGAGGTGCGCACGCCGGAGCTGCTTGCGCAATTCTGGGTTGCCGGGTCGCAACTGGCGCAGCGGCTGAGCAGAATCAGGACCAGGAGCAGGAGCAGGACCAGCACCACCATGGCGCCCACGCTGATGCTTTTGGCGGCACTGAAAGGGCCGACGTCGCTGCGTTTGAGCAGGTCCTTCTTCGCTTCGAGCTTGAATGTTCTGGCGACCAGGTCGCTGTCAATCTGGCTGCCTGATGACCAGGTCACTTCCTGTGCCGACTGTTCCATCGACAGCAGGTTTTTGCCGCTCGCAAAATCGCGGTTCCAGGTCTTTTGTCCGCGACTGACCTGCCAGTAGAACTCGCCGGCGACGTAGCTGGTTTCGGCGTTGTAGCTTTCTTTGAGCTGGTAACTGGCGCCGCGGTAGCTTGCGCTCTGCTGGTTCGCACTCAGGACAGGCGCGCCGGTGCAGGGTTGCACTACGCTCCAGCCCTCGGTTGAATCGACCAAGAAGATGAAGCCGCGCTTGGCGTTGTACAGCAGGTACTCCTCCCAGCCGAACTGTTCGTCGGGGTCGCCCGGATCGACGCCCATGCGGTGCTGAAAGCCGACCACCTGCCACAGCACGCCCTGCAGGGCCCCTTGGCTGCCCAGCGGGATCAGTGGCGTGACCGGTTCGTCCTGCACGGCGTGCCTGAGTTCGGCGCCAATGCCTTGCGACAGATCGATGATGCTGTGGCATGCAGCGCAGCTCAGGGTCTTGCTGCTGGCCAGCAGCGGCGTCAACTGGGCGCCGCAATTCGGGCAATTGAACTGGCGCGCGTTCTCGTTCTTGACCGACTCATCGCGCAAGCCGGTCAGCTTGAGTTCTTCGAGCAGGACCGACTGGCCGCTTGACACGGTGGCCGGCTGGCAGCCGTAGTCGATGCTGAGCACTTCGCCCGCAGCGTGGGAGCCGCCAGCACCATCCTGACTGCGCAGTTCAACCATGGCAAACCACTGGCCCTGCACCGGCAGATGCGGCAGTTCACCCTGCGCCGACAGCAAAGCTACCTGGTTGTTGGAGGCGACGCTATAGGACTTGCCCTTGATGGCGGTGGTGGTTCCGACGCGAAACCGCTCGGGCTGCGGCAGTTCGCGCCCGATCTGCAGCGCGGTGGAAAAAACGTAAGCGCCGTTGTCTTCGCTGAGAAAGGCGTTTGTGCCGTCCTCCAGCGCGGCATGCCACTCGGTCCAAGTGCCTTCGGCGTACCGGTATTGCAAGCGCCCGACCAGTGTGAAGCCCTTGCCCCGCCAAACCCCCGAGGCCTGCAGTTGCAGCGGGCTGTGGTCGTCAAACAGCTCGGCCATCTTGCCCACGCGCGACAGCGTTTCGCCCGTGCGCGCCACGGTGCTCTGGCAATAGGCGCAGACCGCGTGCGTTGATTGCGCGCTGCGAAACTCGACCGGCGCACCGCAGCCCGGACAGGCCGCCCGGTAAGTGCGTTGCGGTGAGGGTTCTGCAGCCATTGGCTAAGGGCTTGTCATGACGGACCTGCGCCTGTCGCTCGGACCTTGCGGTCAGACCAGCTTCTTGAGCAACTCAGCCTTCTTCGCATCAAACTCATCCTGCGTCAGGATGCCTTTGGCCTTGAGTTCCCCGAGTTTTTCCAGTGTTGCCATGATGTCTTCAGCCTTGACGCCAACCGCCGGTGCGGCCGGCCCTGCGCCAGCGCCAGCCTGCAAACCGGTCGCCAGGTTTTGCGCCAGTACCTGTCCGAGGGCGACGCCGGCACCGAGCCCCATGGCGTCGCCTGCAATGCCTCCCCCGCCCGCACCCGCGCCTTCGGCGAATTTGGGAATTGCCTGCGCCGTCTGGTACTGCATGAATTTCGCCATGTCGTTGCCAACCATGCCCATGCCGATCTTCTGGTCCAGCACTTTCTGCAAATCTTCCGGTAGCGAGAGGTTCTGCACCGTCATCGCGTCGAGCTGCAGGCCGATCTTGGCAAACTCAGGCGCCAGCTGGGTCGTGAGCGCCTGCGCAAATGCGAGCTGGTTGGCGGCCAGATCGAGAAACGGGATGCCACTGCTGGCGATGGCGTTGCTGATGTTCTGCAACACCAGGCCGCGCAACTGGCCGTCCAGATCCGAGACGCCGTAGCGATCACGCGTGCCGGAAATCTCGGTATGGAACAGTTTCACATCGGCGACGCGAAAGCTGAAGTTGCCAAAGGCGCGCAGGCGCACGGCGCCAAAATCTTTGTCCCGGATGGTAATGGGCTGCGGCGTGCCCCACTTCTGGTCAATCTGCTGGCGTGTGCTGAAGAAGTAGACATCGCTCTTGAACGGTGACTCGAACAGCTTGTCCCAGTTCTTCAGGTAGGTCAGAACCGGCAGCGTCTGCGTTGTCAGCTTGTGGGTGCCGGGGCCAAACACGTCGGCCACCTTGCCTTCGTTCACAAACAGCGCCATTTGCGATTCGCGCACGGTGAGCGAGGCGCCGTTCTGGATTTCCATGTCAGCCATCGGAAAACGCCAGGCCAGTGTGCCGTCCGAATCTTCGGTCCAGGCGATGATGTCGATAAACTGTTTCTTGACAAAGTCCATCAGTCCCATGTGAAACTCCTGTTGGTAAACGCTTGAACCCATGCTTGGCCTACCTGCCGGCGCCGGAGCTGCCTGCGCTGGTTCCATTTTTCCTGCTATCTTAGGTTATTCCACGCTTGAATTGCGTGGCCCGGGTTTGTACCGACCAATACACGAAGGAACATGATGTATTGCGTCGCTGGTGCTCCTCTCCATGAACCGTTCTTGTTGCGATGGCGCAAATCAACGCTCCCTGGTTTGTCATCCCGTCCCCGGATCAGGTCCGGGGCGATCCGGGATCCAGTGCTATGCATACCATGGATTGCGGCCGGAGCCCGCAATGACAAGTCGTTGGGTTCATGGCCTGAATGCAGTTTCGGCCGCCCGAAACAGGGCACTCCCAATGACGCCTGCTCTCAGCTCGTCGCCTCTTCCGCCGTCAGGACCGGTCCGTGGCCGCTGAAGCGGTCCAGCGCCAGGTAGATCACCGGGGTGATGAAGAGCGTGATGGCCTGCGAGAACACCAGGCCGCCGACCACGGCCAGGCCGAGCGGCTGACGCAACTCGGCGCCAGCACCGATGCCGATCGCAATCGGCAGCGCGCCCATCAGGGCCGCCAGTGTCGTCATCATGATCGGGCGGAAGCGCAGGATGCAGGCCTCGCGGATCGCAACCTCCGGCGGCATACCCTGATGGCGCTGCGCATCGAGTGCGAAGTCGATCATCATGATGGCGTTTTTCTTGACGATGCCGATCAGAAGCACGATGCCGATGGTGGCGATCAGCGTCAGGTCCTGATCGAACAGCATCAGCGTCGCCAGTGCGCCGACTGCGGCCGATGGCAAGCCGGCCAGAATCGTGATCGGGTGGATGAAGCTTTCATACAGCACACCCAGCAGCACGTAGATGACGAGCAGCGCCGCAATGATCAGGATCTTTTGACTGCCCTGCGAGCTCTTGAAGACGGCGGCGTCGCCGCCGTAGCTGGTAATGATGGAAGAGGGCATCTGGATCGCGGCGCGCGCGGCGTCAATTTTGGCGGTGGCATCGCCGAGTGCGGTGCCGGGTGCGAGGTTGAACGAGATCGTCACCGCCTGCAATTGCCCGACGTGGTTGATCGACATCGGCCCGACTGTGCGCTCCACCGTCGTAAAGCTTGACAAGGCCACCATGGCGCCGGTGCTGGATCGCACGTAAATGCCACCGAGTGCGCGTTCGTCAAGCTTGCCTTCGGGCGCCACTTCCATGATCACCTGGTAGCTGTCGGTCGGCAGGTAGATGGTGGAGACCTGACGCTCGCCGAAAGCGCTGAACAGGGCCGTGCGGATGGCGTCGATCGACACGCCCAGCGTGTTGGCGCGATCCCGGTCAATCTTGAGCTGCGCCTGCAGGCCGCGCAACTGCGCGTCGCTGGTGACGTCGCGGAACATCGGGTCGGCGCGGAACTGGTCCTGCAGCTTGGTGGCCCAGGCGTTGAGCTCGTCGGCGCGCACGCTTTGCAGGATGTACTGGTACTGTGCCTTGCTCTGGCGTCCGCCGAGCTGCAGGTTCTGGATCGGGCGCATGAAAACCGAAATGCCCGCCACCGCGCGCAGCTTGCGCCGCAGGCCCTCGACCACATTGCTCATGGGTTGGCGCTGGCCGTTGGGCTTCAAGGTGATGAACATGCGCCCGGTGTTCTGTGCACCGCTGCCGCCGTTGAAGGAACTTACCGCTGCCACGTTCGGGTCGGCGCGAAAGACGGCCGCTACACGTTCCTGCAACTGGACCATGGCCGGGAACGAGGTGTCTTCCGAGGCTTCGGTTGAGACCGTGATCTGGCCGATGTCTTCTTCCGGGAAAAAGCCTTTGGGGATGATGACCATCAGCCAGGCGGTCGCGACAAACGTGGCCAAGGCGATCAGCAGCACCAGTTTGCGATGCCGCAAGGCGGCGTCGAGCATGCGCGTATAAAGTGCCAGCACCGCATCGAAGCCGCGTTCGAAGGAGCGCACCAGGGCCCCGGGCGGGCGCTTGTGCGCTTCGTCCGACAGAAAGCGGCTGGCCAGCATTGGCACCAGCGTCAGGGAAACGAAGGCCGAGACGACGATCGCCAGACCGACGACCACGGCGAATTCGTGGAACAAGAGGCCAATGACACCCGGCATGAAGAAGATCGGGATGAAGACCGCGATCAGCGAGGTGGAAATGGCGATGATGGTAAAGCCGACCTCGCGCGCACCGCGCATGGCGGCGGAAAACGGAGGCACACCGTTTTCAACGTGGCGCATGATGTTCTCCAGCACCACGATGGCGTCATCCACCACCAGACCCACGGCCAGGGTCAGGCCGAGCAGCGAAATATTGTCCAGGCTGTAGGAGAAGCCCCACAGCAGCGCCACGGCGCCGATCAAGGACACCGGCAGTGACAGCGTCGGGATCATGGTCGCGACGAAGCGGCGCAGGAACAAAAAGATCACCAGCACCACCAGGGCAATGGTGCCCAGCAGCGTGAGTGTGACGTCGTGCAGCGCTTCGCGCACCGAGACCGAACGGTCGTTGACTGCCGTCATGTTGATCGACTGCGGCATCTGGCTTTGCAGTTTGGGCAGCGCTGCCCGCACTGCGTCAACCACCCGCACCGTGTTGGCGCCGGGCTGGCGTTGCACGACGACGGTGATCGAGTTCTCGCCGTTGAGCGTGGCCCAGCTCTTGAGTGTTTCCAGGCTGTCTTCGACCTTGGCCACATCGCGCAGCCGCACCGGGTTGCCGCCGCGTGTGCTGATGATCAGGTCGGCAAAATCGGCCGCGCTTTTGAGTTGACGATTCGCTTGCAGCGTCAGGGTCTGGTTCGGGCCGTCAAAGGTGCCCACCGGTGTGTTGACGTTGGCCGCCTTGAGCGCCGCGCTCAATTCATCCAGGCCGATGTTGCGCGCCGCCAGCGCTTCGGGCTGCACGCGCACCCGTACCGCATAGCGCTTGGAGCCAAAGATGCTGACCTGGGCCACGCCGTCGATGGTGGTCAGTGTTGGCGAGATCAGGTGTTCGGCGTAGTCCTGCAAATCGGACGGATTGACCGATGGCGAGGTCAGCGCAATCAACAGAATCGGCGCGTCAGCCGGATTGACCTTGCGGTACGCCGGCGTGGCCGTCATGTCGATCGGTAGCGAGCGCTGTGCGCGCAACAGCGCCGCTTGCACGTCAACCGCTGCGGCGTCGATGTTGCGCCCTTCTTCGAACTCCAGCGTCAACGAGGTGTTGCCCAGCGTGCTGGTGGAACTGATGGTCTTGAGTCCGGGGACGGTCTGGAACTGCTTCTCCAGCATCAGTGCCACCGAACTGGCCATGGTTTCCGGATTGGCGCCGGCCAGGTTTGCCGAAACGTTGATCACCGGCGTGTCGTAACTCGGCAAGGCGGCAACCGGGATGTTCAGGTAACCGAGGATGCCGGCCAGAACGATCGCTGCGTTGAGCAGGATCGTCATCACCGGACGACGGATGAAAAGTTCGGACAGATTCATGGTTTGGCCGGCTGTTTGCTGCTGGCTGCGTTGGCCCCTTCAGCCTTGGCGCGTTCGACCACGCTTGATCCGGGGCGCAGGTTCTGCTTGCCCACCAGCACCACTGAGTCGCCGGCGGTGACGCCGCTGATGGCGGCCTCTTCGCCCTGTGCAAACAGCACTTGCACCGGTTTTAATATTGCCTTGCCGTCCTGCACCATGTAGACGATGGCGCCGCGTGCGCTCTGGATGATGGCGGCTTGCGGTATCACGACCACGTCCTTGAGCGTGCTCACCGTTTGCGACACCTGGACAAAGGCACCGGGCCAGAGTTTGTTGTCGGGGTTGTCAAAAACAGCCTTGACCTTGACCGACCCGGAATTGGCATCGACGGCATTGTCGACAAATTTCAGGCGGCCGCTAAAGCGTTCGTCTTTGTCGGCAAGGGTCGCGGTCACTTCGGCGCCACCATTTTTGAGCGCCGCCAGTGCGTCGCCCAGATTGCGTTGCGGAATGCTGAAGGCCACGGCAATCGGGTCGAGTTGCGTGATCGTCACCAGCGGCGTGACATTGGCCTGCACCGCGTTGCCGCTTGATACCGCAACGCTGCCGGCGCGTCCGGCGTTGGGTGCCGTGATGCGGGCATAGGACAGTGCAACGCGGGCGGCGTCGATGGCGGCCTGATCGGCGGCCACCACGGCCAGTTGCGATTCCACCTGGGCCTTGTTGGTGTCGAGCGCGCCCTGCGATATGAAGTTCTGCGCCAGCAATTGCTGAGCGCGCACCCATTGCCGCTGCGCGTCGGCCAGTGCCGCCTGGTCCTTGGACAGTTGCGCCTGCGCCTTGGTCACGTTGGCTTCATCGGTGCGGGCGTCGAGGGTGAACAGCAGTTCGCCGGCCTTGACGAACTGACCGTCCTTGATATGCACTTTGCTCACGATGCTGGTGACCTGGGAGCGGATATCGACGCTGGTCAGCGGTGTGACGCTGCCGGCGGCTTCGAGCACGACGCGGAAATCGCGTTTGAGCGCGCGCACCGTGCTAACGCTGATGGCCGGGCCGGCGCCTGACGCTGCCGCTGCGGGCGCGCTGGCAGCTGTGGCTGGGGCTGCCGCGTCGGTCTTTGCGCCGCAACCCATCAAAGCGCCTATGGCGACGCTACAAACCAGAGGGAACAAAAGCGGGCCTGTCTTCATGATCTTCCTGTAACTGATCGAACGGCGCGCCGAGGCTAGCCGATGGGGTGTCTCTTGCCATGCATGCTACCAGAGCCCTTGGCAGCAGCAGGTCATTGGTGCGCGGCCGCATGGGCTCATGGCAGAATCCAGCCAAACTTCAATTCCCCCACCGTGACCGTTCGCATTTCCCTTTTTCTCCTTGCTGCGGCCCTGATTGGGGCCCATTTTTTTCGCGCCGGCAGCTATGCGCTGGTCAGCTTGTGCGCGGCCTTGCCGCTGTTGCTGCTGTATCGGAGTCGCTGGAGCCTGATCGTGCTGCAGTGCGCGGCTTATGCGGCCAGCCTGGTCTGGCTTGGCGCGGCGCTGGAACTGGTGCAGATGCGCCAGCAGATGGGCCGTCCCTGGACTACGGCCGCCATCATTCTGGGCGTCGTCGTGCTGCTGACCCTGCTGGCGGGACTGCTGCTGAATTCACGCAGCCTGCGCGCGCGCTATCCTTTTTCAACATCTCTTTGACTGGAATCTCCATGCCGCAATCGACTCCCCTGTTTCAAACTGCCATCGCCGGCAGTCTGCCCAAACCAGCGTGGCTGTCGGAGACCGAGAAGCTCTGGCCGCAGTGGAAGGCGCAGGGCGCCGAGCTGCAGCAGGCCAAGGCGGATGCCACGCTGCTGTGGATCAAGGAGCAGGAGGATGCGGGTCTGGACATCATCGGCGACGGCGAGCAGTCGCGCCAGCATTTTGTGCACGGTTTTCTGGAGCAGGTCGAAGGCATCGACTTCGAGCACAAGGTCACCATGGGCATCCGCAATGGCCGCTACGACGCCCAGGTGCCGCAGGTGATTGCGCCGCTGCGCCTGAAGGGCCGGGTCCATGCGTTTGAAGCGCAAT
Organism: uncultured beta proteobacterium; assembly: GCA_903920695.1. Lineage (GTDB taxonomy): Bacteria > Pseudomonadota > Gammaproteobacteria > Burkholderiales > Burkholderiaceae_C > Rhodoferax. The sequence goes on along the minus strand of CAIXNB010000025.1, from coordinate 5,512 downwards.
TGGCGCGCGCCCATACCAAGAAGAAACTCAAGTTCACGCTGCCGGGGCCGCTGACGATTGTCGACACCGTGGCAGACCGCTTCTATGGCGACAAGGTGAAGATGGCTTTTGCCTTTGCCGAGTTGCTTAACCAGGAAGCACTGGCACTGCAGGCTGACGGCGTTGACATCATCCAGTTCGATGAACCGGCGTTCAATGTCTACCTGAAGGACACCGCTGACTGGGGCGTGAAAGCGCTTGAACGTGCGGCGCAGGGCCTGACCTGCACGACAGCCGTGCACATCTGTTACGGCTATGGCATCAAGGCCAATGTTGACTGGAAGGAGACGCTGGGCAACGAGTGGCGCCAGTACGAGGCGATCTTCCCGGCGCTTGCGAAAAGCAGCATCCAGCAGGTCAGCCTTGAGTGCTACCACTCGCATGTGCCGCCCGATCTGATGGCGCTGCTGGCCGGCAAGGACGTGATGGTCGGCGTCATCGATGTCGCCAGTGACGAGATCGAGACGCCCGAGCAGGTGGCCGACACCATCGGCAAAGCGCTGCAGTTCGTGCCGAAGAACCGCCTCTTTCCCTGCACCAATTGTGGCCTGGCGCCAATGAGTCGTGTGGTGGCCGAGAAGAAGCTCGCGGCACTCGCGGCCGGCGCCGCGCTGGCGCGGCAACGCTACGGTGCGCTATGAAGAATCCGGTCAATCCGTTCAAGCGCGCGCTGACGCAAAAGGAGCCGCAGATTGGTCTGTGGCTCGGGCTGGCGAACGCCTATACCACCGAGATCTGCGCCGGTGCCGGCTTTGACTGGCTGCTGATCGACGGTGAGCACGCACCCAACGATTTGAATACCATCCTGGCGCAGTTGCAGGTGATCGCCGGCTACCCGGCTTCGCACGCGATTGCCCGGGTGCCGGTTGGCCATGGCCATGTCGGCACGGCGCTCATCAAGCAGTACCTCGATCTGGGTGTGCAGACGATTCTTGTGCCGATGGTGGACACGGCCGAGCAGGCGCGCGCTGTCGTGCAGGCCACGCGCTACCCGCCGCAGGGTATCCGCGGCATGGCCGGTGCGCGCGCTTCACGCTGGGGCCGAATTTTGGATTACGGTCATCAGGCCAACGCGCAGATCTGCGTGCTGGTGCAGGCTGAAACGCAGACCGCGCTCGACAACCTGGACGCCATTGCTGCGGTTGAAGGTGTCGATGGCGTTTTTATAGGCCCGGCCGATCTGTCGGCATCGATGGGTTTTATTGGTGAGCAGGACCACCCGCAGATGCGTGCGGCCATGGAAGATGCGTTTCGCCGCATCCTGCGCGCCGGCAAGGCGCCCGGCATCCTGATGGCCGACCAAGCGCTGGCGCAGCGCTACATTGACCTCGGCGGCCTCTTTGTCGCCGTTGGCCTGGACAGCAACCTGCTGGCGCGTCACAGCAGCGCATTGGCCGCGCGCTTCAAGACCGGTGTGTGATATTGATTCGCAGCCCGTATGCATGTAGCCGGTATGGAGCGCGGCGCAATACGGGTCGGCACCGGAGTTCAGTGCAGGCTCATCGGATCGACCCTGCGCTCGGGCATGGCCTGCATGCTTATCGGTAGGCTGGCTGCGCCTTCGCTCCAGCCGAAGAAGGCGCAGATTTCCGCCTTCTGGCGCTGCGCGCCTCGGGTGGCACCAGCGACATGGTCTGGTTGATGCGGCGCATGCGCTCGATGTCTACCGCCAGTGAATCGAGAAAGATGCTCGACATCGTATCGACGATGCGGCGCACCGCGCCATCAAAATCGTCGGCGCCGCAGGCCAGGGCGGCGGCGTTGATGGCGCCGGCCGAGGTGCCGGTGATGATTGGAAAGGCGTTGGACTGGTTCTGCGCGCCAGCTGCTTTGCGGATGTCGGCGATGGCTTCGAGCACACCGACCTGGTAGGCCGCGCGTGCGCCACCACCACCGAGCATGAGACCGCTCGGTGGCCGATGTCGGCGTGTCGTTAAACATGGGCCACTATTGTTCGCGGTGCTGCCGGCTTATCCGGGGTAAACCCGGATTCCCTTGTGCTGTTAAGCAAAAATAAATGTTCGCTAGACTATCGCCCTCAGGAGAAGTAATCAATGACCGTGACACAACAGCAACTGATGGACGCACTCAAGGGTGTGGTCGATCCCAATACCGGACACGATTTCGTGTCCTCCAAAGCAATCAAAAATCTGACCATCGCCGACGGCGATGTGGCGTTTGACGTCGAACTTGGCTACCCGGCCAAGAGCCAGACGCCGGGCTTTCGCAGCGCGCTGATCGCCGCCGCCAAGAGCGTGGCCGGTGTCAACAACGTGTCGGTCAACATCAACATGAAGATCGCGGCGCACGCCGTGCAGCGCGGCGTGCAATTGCTGCCCAAGGTGAAGAACATCGTGGGCGTGGCCTCCGGCAAGGGAGGTGTCGGCAAGAGCACAACCGCCGTGAATCTGGCGCTGGCACTGGCGGCTGAAGGTGCCAGCGTCGGCCTGCTTGACGCCGACATCTACGGCCCGAGCATTCCGATGATGATGGGCATCACCGGTCAGCCCGAGAGCAGCGACGGCCAGACCATGGAGCCGCTGGAAAATTACGGTGTCCAGGTGATGTCGATCGGCTTTCTGGTGGCGCAGGACGAGGCCATGATCTGGCGCGGCCCGATGGCGACGCAGGCGCTCGAGCAACTGCTGCGCCAGACCAATTGGCACGATCTGGACTACCTGATTGTGGACATGCCGCCCGGTACCGGCGATATCCAACTGACGTTGTCGCAGCGTGTGCCCATGACCGGCGCCGTGGTCGTCACGACGCCGCAAGACATTGCACTGCTCGACGCGAAAAAAGGTATCAAGATGTTCGAGAAGGTCGGCGTGCCGATCCTGGGCATCGTGGAGAACATGGCGGTGCACGTGTGCAGCAACTGCGGCCACGTCGAGCATATTTTTGGCGTTGACGGCGGCAAGAAGATGGCGGCTGAATACGGCATGGAATACCTCGGCGCGCTGCCCCTGGACCTGCAGATCCGCCTACAGGCCGACAGCGGCAAGCCGACCGTGGTGTCGGCCCCGGATAGCGAGGTGGCAGGCATCTACAAGACCGTGGCGCGCAAGGTGGCAGTCGCGATCGCGGCCAAGAACAAGGACTTCTCGTCCAAGTTCCCGACCATCACGATCTCTAAAGATACCTGATCGGCTTTGACCCGACGGTGCGCCAGCGGACAGACCCGCTGCGCCGCATGGAGCATGCTGTAGCCGTCATTGCAACAGAACGTAATGGCGGATGTCGAAACGGGTGGTTGACGCGTTATAGCGTTTGGCCTGCTGGTTTTGGCGAGTGCAGCTTTTCGTGAGGTATCACCATGCAAACGCAATCTTTGCGGCTTCGGGTCTTGGGTTTCTTCGTCGCGCTTGCCGGCCTGACACTGAGCGTCGCGGCGAGCGCCGACCCACCTTCCCGCGTGGCGCGGCTTGGCTACATAACTGGCACGGTGAGCCTGTCGCCGTCCGGCGTGAACGACTGGGAGCAGGCCACGTTGAACCGCCCGCTGACCAACGGTGACCGGCTCTGGGTTGACGCTGGCGCTCGCGCCGAAATCCAGGACGGTGGCGCCATGATCCGCTTGCAGGCGGACAGCGCGATCTCAGTTCTCAATCTGGACGAGGGCACCACGCAATTGCAGTTGACGCAGGGCAGCTTGAATCTGCGCGTGCGGCGTCTGGCGCCAAACCAGGTGTTCGAAGTCGATACGCCGCAGCTGGCTTTCACACTGCGCCAGAGCGGCGACTACCGCATTAGCGTGGACCCGCAGGGCAATTCGACAGACATCATCGTGCGCAGCGGGCAGGGCGAGGTCTCGGGCCAGGGTGCGGCTTATCTGATCGATGCGCAGCAGCGCTACCGCTTCCGGGGTACCGATTTGCGCGACAACGAGTTTCTTGCCGCACCGCCGCCCGATGAGTTCGAGCGTTGGGCCGTTGCGCGTGATCGCGTTTTTGACAACTCGCCGTCTGCACGCTATGTTTCGCCCGGCGTGGTCGGCTACCAGGACCTCGATGCCAATGGCATCTGGCGCGTTGATGCCGACTACGGCAACGTCTGGTTCCCGAGTCAGGTTGGCGCCGACTGGACGCCGTACCGCGACGGGCGCTGGGTCTGGATCGAGCCCTGGGGCTGGACCTGGGTCGATGACGCGCCCTGGGGTTTTGCTGTTTCTCACTACGGCCGTTGGGCCAATCTGGGCAATCGCTGGGCCTGGGTGCCGGGTCCGGTGCGCAGCAGCGCTTACTACGCGCCGGCGTTGGTGGCCTTTGTCGGGGGTGACAATTTCCGCCTGTCGATTGCCAGTGGCAATGTGGGCGCCATCGGCTGGTTTCCACTGGCGCCACGCGAGGTCTACCGGCCGTCTTATGTGGCGAGTCGGAGCTACTTTGAAAATGTCAACCGCAGCAACACGGTCATCAGCATCAACGTGATCAACAACCGCTACAACACGCCCGATCAGGATGATCGCGGTTATGCGAATCGGCACCTGCCTGGCGCCGTGATTGCCGTGCCGAGAAACACCTTCATCAACTCGCAGCATGTGCCTGGCGCAGCTGTTCGCGTAGCGCCCGAACTGCTGAGCCGAACGCCGCTTGTGGCGGCGCCGCAGTTGGTGCCGGGTGAGCAGCACCGTGGCGGCGCTGCCCCCGCTGCCAGCTTGCCGCCAGCGCGCAGCTTTGAGCGCCCGGCTGTGACCCGCATCGTGCCGCAGGGCAAAGTGCCGGCAGTGTTGCCGTCAGCGCCGCGTCCAGCGCTCACGCCCGTGCCGGCACCACTGACCGAGCCGCGGGCTCGGCCGCAGGGTCGTGACAATGGGCCGCAGCGTTCGCCTGTAAAACTGGCACCGGTGCCGAGCCCGCAAACGCAAGCGCCGTCACAGCCTCAGGTTCAGCCACAGCAGCAGCCACGGCCACAGCCTCTGGTTCAACCGCGACCACAGCCGCAGTCGCAGCCGCAGGTTCAGCCCCAGCCGCAGCCTCAGCCGCGACCGCAGCCGCAGCCGCGACCGCAGCCGCAGGTTCAGCCACAGCCGCAGCCACGTCAGAGTGCGCCTGAACCGAAGGTGCTTGTGCCACCGGCTGGCGCGCCGGTCCCGGTTGTACGGCCACCCGAAACCCGGGCACCGGCCGCTGTGGCCAAACCGCCGGTGCCCGCGCCGGCCCAGGCTCACGTGAACCCGAAGGAAGAATCTCGCGGACAGAGCGCTGCGCCGGCCGAAGGCAAAGCGAAAGACCCGGACGAAAGGCGCAGGCCGAATAACTGAGCCTGAGCGGCTGTCGGCTCAGGGTTGCGCCGGTGTCGCTTGCTGCATCTGCGCGACCGATGCCAGTACGTCGGGTGCGTGCAGGAATTCGGGCAGTGGTCATGGCCGGTGCGCGCAGCTAGGGAAACGCGGATCAAATCAACTTTGATCCGCATGATGACGTGGCGCACACTTTTTTGTTCGCGTTACGCCGAATTTCGCGATCTCTTT